>JABUEW010000105.1 GCA_013314855.1 Bacillota bacterium
AGATATTTATATCCCTTATCGTGCTTGTTGTCCGGCACATCATAACTTGAATCAGGTTCCAATACCCATAAGTACTCCATAACCTCACTCCTATTTTACAATATTTTGACAATATTTTCAATGCAATCTTATCAGAACATATGTTCTTTGTCAAGAAAAATATGTAACAATATAAAAAAATTGGGTTCTTACGTGCGCAAAGACTTATAATTTTACTTGTTATGCAGTTACATTTTTATTATGCAATAAATAAGCCCACCTTGCAAAAAAGTGAAAGCTTAAAGCTAAAGTTTTAATTTAGAACCCAATAAGAAATAGCTCCTATCTTAGGTGAGCCAATATAGGTTGCAAATACTTCTTTTCCATAAATCTAATGTCGAATCTCCTTTGTAAACCTCTTACTGTTAACTGACATGCCGTTTTAAAAGCTTGTTAACTCGTTAAAAACTTTTATAGCAAAGCTATCCGTCATTCCAGAAATATAATCAATAATAGCAAGGTAATAATCTTTTTCATTTTGAATATTGTATATAATTTCATTATTAAAATTTAGTGAATTTCTTTTTCTCAGGTCTAAATTAGAATACTTGATCAACCATTCTGAAAACGTTCTTGATAAAATAGGATAAAATTTTTCACAATTTATAACCCTTTTCAACGTGTCTTTTCCATCATAATAAGTGGAAAGCGTTTCAAAAATTGAATCAATAATTAGCTTTGCGTATTTTCTGAAACATTCCAATCTTTTATGAAAGTAAATATTATCAAAATTAAACTTTTTAATAGAATTAATATATGGTAAATATGTTTCAGAAAACCTAAGACCATTTTCAGGAGAGCTTGATTTACATAAATCTATTATAAATCCATGCATTAAAACAGTATTATTAATTTCACGAATATCAGTAATACCTGTTATTCCGGAAACAATTTTCTTAAATTCTTTTAATTGTGAATGTGTAAGAAATCCTAAAGCTATTGCATCCTCTATGTCTCGACCTATATACGAAATTTTATCTGCAATTTTTGTTACACATCCTTCCCAAGTAAAAGGAGCATATTCTCCTACTCTTTCAATTTGATAAAGATCTATATTTTCATCACGAGGAAAAATTGCATTCTCGTCAACTTCACCGCAATGAGAAATAATCCCATCTCTTACAGCATAAGTTAGATTAAGGTTTTGCTCTTTTCCATTTTCATCTGGTAAAGTTTCAATCTTATCAACAAAGTGAAGACTATTATGTTCATGCCAAAATGTATTATTTATCTTGTTTTGTGCAATCCTTTTTAAAATTTCTTCACCTTGATGTCTATCATCTGTTTAAAATTAAACCATTTTGGGATATCAACATTTTGCTCTTGAATAGCTTTCTTAGCTTCTTTTTCATTATATATTTGTTGTAATTTATTGTTTATAGATTCGATTAAAATACTTTTAACTTCAGTATTTAAATAATTGTCGTCCACATCGTTATAGTAGTTTCTAATAAAATTTCCTTTATTATCATAATAAGGATTTTTCTTAATATAATCTTCTTTTTCGAATGGAAAAACATCCTTTAACATATCAAAAGTCATTATATACTCATAATTTTCATAGATTATTTCTTTCAACTCCTTATGGTCATCATTTGAACAATTAAGGCATAAATTTCTAATATGCTCTAACAAGTTTATAACCTCTCTAGGTATTTCATTTTTATTCTCGGATTCATGTTTATTCTTAGCAAGTTCTATTGCTCTTCTTAGAATTGGTGCTTGTGCGTTCGGACTTGGTTTAAAAAGATAATCAAAATCCTCATAGTTCATAAACCAATATGGTACTCTCAATCCCTCGCGATTTATTGTAAAAGTATTCACTCTATTGTTTATCTCTTTATCCTGGAATTTAAAAGCTTTTTTATACTCACCATTTGTATCAAAAATAATAAAATGTGCGTTTTTAACACATTTTTCTTCTTCATCCTTTGATGATTTAAGTTTATATGTAAAAATAGACTGTAATATGGTTGAAACTGTGCAAGACTTGCCACATCCGGTGTTCCCCAGTACAGCAGCATGTTTGCAAAACAGTTTGTCAGGATTGATTTTCACTTCAAAGTCGTTAAATATGGGTGAAGTCCCTATTGGTAAGTAATAATCGTTTTTAAAATCAATCTCTTTGTCGTCCGTATTATCTTTATAGTCAAATATGACTTTCAATTCTTCCTCCATGACATACCATACAGGGTTATCTAATACAGGGAAATTATACACTCCCTGAATATACTCTTGTTTCTTGCCTGTAATTGTTCCTGTCAAAGTTGCTATAATATATCGCTTGGACTTAGGCAATGAAACCATTCCTGTAGAAGCTTCTATTTCCGTTTCATCATTTATTCTTACTCTTGTGATAATTGCAACGATTTTGTCTTCTGCGACAGGTATTATCACATAAGAGTTGATTTTTGCTATCTGATATAAATCATAATATCCGCTTTTATATAATCCTTTCAAATCACTATTTAATTCAATTACAATTCTAAAGCTATCAACGCTGATAATTCTTCCTATTTCTCTATCATTCATCTCCAAATCACCTAATCATCTTTTATTATATCAGGATGGATTTTATTAAGTGTATCTGCTATTTTCTCTTCAATACTCAATTCATGGAAATTCGGCATTATCTCATCTGCAAATGTTTTAAAGTCTCCCAAATATTCCCCTTCGAGAATAAGTATCCTCGGGTCATTAAGCTTCTTTAATTTATTTATCTTTTCATTGCCACACAAATTAATTATAACAAGTGTAAAGCTTGGTATAGATAATGCTTGGTATATAATATCATTAATATGCTCGTCAAAAAAGCTATACCCGATACAGAATAAAACAGACTGCGGCTGAGTTATCGAGGATGCAAATTGTCTAAACAATTCAGAATAGGGGAAATCAAGCGTATAACCTTTTTTATATGATGTTGGATATATCATCATGTCTCCAATGTCTGATTCCGTTAAATCTTTATCATTACATTTTTCTTCTACATATTTTTTATACTTTTCTCTTATATACTCAATAGGGAATTCTCTCAAACCATAAATATTGTCAGCACTTATGTTTTCTCTAACCCATGTCAATGAACCATGTAATTTAAAGTATTTTATTACCTTTTCAACCCTATTGACTTTTCCTTCTGTTAAATTTGCGGGATAATACATATCGAAATCGAAAATTTCCGGTCTAAAATATCTCTTATTAAAACCATTAAAACCGTTGATATAATGAACCCCCAATTCTTCAAACGCATCTTCAAATACCAAATCATAATTAGTTGTAAAAATATTAGCTCTTCTTAAATTAAGGGGCCTACCCAACAAGGACTTAATCAGTTTCTTATGGTAAGCAAGTTCATTACTCTCATATTTCAAATCGCATAATTTAAACAGTTCCAGCTTTATGAAATTTATTAATTTATCAAGGATTTCGTAATCTAAAGCTATGCCAGAATCGGAAACCATAATTTTAGAATTAGAAATCTCTGATACATATTTCAACCCCAATAAATAATTTGTAAATTCTTCTAAAGGTACAGCAATATTACCCCACTTCTCTCCTGAATCATCTTCCTCACAATGTTTCCATCTATATAAGCCTTCCATATTTTTTGTTACTTTCCATTTTCCACTGGGCTCAAATTCCTTTTCATCATATCCAACCTGATACTGCTGAACTAAGAATTTAAATGTGTTATACAGTTCTGCATCATTTTCTTTAATCTTATTCTCTATTTGTATTGGAATATCTCTTATAGATACAGCACCGAGTATCATTGAACTACCAGTACCAAATAAAAAACTTACATTATTTAATTCTAGATAGTTTTTTAAAGTTAATCTTATTTTATCTCTTGTTTTTTCAAATTTTTTCTTGATATCATCACTTAATTTACATTGACCCTGACAACTTTCTATTTTCTCGCAAAATTCCTTCAACCTATTATTATTGCCAACAAAATAAGCACTTTTACAGAACTTCCGAATATTATTATCACTGCTTGTTTGATCTTGGCATTGTTCTTGTTTAATTAATTCAGCTTGTTCCATAATAAGCTCTGCCCCCTATAATGAAACATTATGCTTAATACAAGTTAAATTCACTTATTCTTAAGCATACAATCAGGAATTGATGTATTTCTAATTTCATATTCTTTATCACATTTCCAAAATCCTGCAAAATATGTAATAAAAATATCGCAAATTTCTACATTTTATGACAATTAATTCTTATTTAACCACATTATAAGGATCATTTTTCTTGTTTTCATTTTTAAGAGATATCATATTTCAAATGGCACTATACCTTTTTGGTTATGTCCATTCATATAAACATTCCGTGATAATTTCACAAAATCTTTTGTACTCATGTTGAATTTGGTTACCTGTCATCACCTTACTAAAAACAGATTCAGATAACATATTAAGAAAAAGTCTATATTTCCATCTATAACATATGTTATCATATTTGTAAAAACATTTGTTCTTTTGAAAGCCTAAAAATATCCGCAGGAGCAAATTATACCTGCAGATATTTATCATCTATTAGGCAAAAATCTATTCTTACCTGTTATTCAAACACCTTTAAGATTCCTGTATTTCTCGACTTTTTTCGGGTACACGGTCGGTACCAGGTACCAAATTCAAATGTTTCCCCATGAATAACTGAGTAAAAATTCTCTTGTTTTTTGAAGCCGCTGTAGTGCTGATCTATTTACATCAATGATATCCTTGAAGCTTCTGGACTGAGCATATACCCCATTTTTTTCCAGGAATTCTATTCTTCTTTCAGCTGTTTGCAATAGCATTTCATTTGCTAAAATTGTTTCTTTAAAGGATTTTCTTGTACACATAATAACCTGTTTTCTTAAAGACTCTAAATAATGCTTAAAAGCTAAAGTTTCATTGAATGCTGTAGAAGATGGCATTATTCCAGAAAAAATCAAGTCTATATAACTATTATAATAGTTTTCACCAGGTTTCATTTCATCAAGAACCTTATTGCTATATGCAACATCTAAAAAAGAGATTTTGTATTCTGATAATGATTCCGGATAATAATACCAAACACTTTTACGTTTGATTTTACCTTCTAAGTCATCAAATTTATTTGAAAATGTTCTAACATTTAAAAAAGTCCCTGAAGCTATAGCATCAACTTTTGCAGCTGACAAACAAAGCATTTGCTGATTGGCATATCCAACTACAACCTCTTTCTCTTGCAATTTTAACCCTGCACATAATTGAACTAAATTAGATAACCATAACGGATTATCTACAAGATATTTATCATTTGTTGGTTGTGCAATAATGTAATAACCATCTACATCATATTGCTCCGTCAAATCGATTAACTCTTCAATTATATCTTCAACCTGGCAAAGTAAATCTACTGGCAATGCTATTGTTAACAAGATTTTCTTCCCTTTTATAACCTTTCTTGCTACATTAGTTAGTTTAAATGTATCTATTTGCCATCTTTTGAACCATTCTCCATCAAATTTTCGCATAATTGCTGGAATAATAAATTTATTTGTACCAATAATATCGTTATATGTATTTATACTTCTTATTAAACTAGTTTCATAGTCTTCGTCTGATATTAAATTAGACGACATTGAATTATTCCAATAATTATATTGAGATAATATTTTATGGTTACTTCTAGGAAAGTAACATTGAGGATCAAACAAGCATGAAACATTCGCCCTTGCGAACTCCTTACTCCAGCTTACAAGTTGCTTAGGAGTGATGTCTCTCGGACTTAAAATTACATTGGTATTATCCCATTCTTTCGCAAAATCCAGTACTAAACCTTTCATTCTCCAACCATATTGTAAATATAACTCCATTTAACTCCCTCCTATTTCAAGAGTAGGTAGAACTGCCTTAAACCATTCTAACGCCTTTATTGCATTTGGTGGTCTTCTTGTAATATGCTTTTGCATTAAGGTTTGGATAAAGCTAATTAATTGCTTATTCTTGTCCCCATCTATAATATAATCTTTTGGAATTACTGTTTTTGTTTTATACCATATTTCATTTAAATCCATCTCATCTCCGATTAAAAATGGATGTTCTCCTGTTAAAGCTTCAAATGAAACTACTCCAATAGAAAATAAATCAGATCTTATATCAATATCTTTTTTACTATACTGAAATAACTCAGGAGCTCCATAACCTGGAGTATGAGGTCCTATTTTAGCTTTTGATAAAGTTAATGAAGATTTGTCTAGCTGTCTTGCAATGCCAAAATCTATTAAATAATATTGCTCATCATTGCCACAAATTATATTATTCGGCTTAATATCTCTATGTACTGTTTTTATTTTTTCAAGGACGACTGTAATATTAAGTAAAGTCTCTAACAACTTTATTCCCTCAATGATGCTAAGTTTCCCATCCTTTAATTTCTCCTGTAGTGTTTGACCTTCAATATACTGCTCAATAATACAAATATATTTATCTCCAGATGAACTATTAAACTCTTGCACCCTGTAAATTTTAGGAACATTTGGAATATGATTTTGCGTTACAATTTCAATTTCTCGTAATACTCTCTCATCACCAAATTTTACAACTTTCACAATCTCTAAACCACTATCCTTATTATTTACTAAAAAAACTTTTTTCTGACCACTATCCGGATATTCTTTAACTATTATGCAATCCTCTAACAATTCTACCAACTCTGACTTCGATATCACAGCAAACAACCCCTTATCTCATCATAAGTACTCTTCCAATCCACTCATTAAAGTATATTGAACTAAAGCTAACAGGTATTGATACTTTTTTAGGTTTTATTAGTACTTCAAATCCTTTATTATGGTTGAGGGAATAAAACCCTATCCCAAACTTTTCATATCTGTCAATTTTTAGTTCAAAAACATTTTGACCCAAATTAGACAAAACATAGCTTTCAGAAGCAAAACTCTTATTCACCAGTGCTTGTTGAAACACATTGTCCAATTTATTAATTTTCGCTTCAACGGCCTCTATTTTTTTTACACCAAATATATCCTTATTTCGGATACACCAATTACATTTACTTCTCTTTATCAGTTTTGCATCATATAATTTTTCAATCGATAGCATAGTATCCTTCCAGCTAATACCAAGCTGTGAGACGATTTCATTTGCATTAATTTGTTCTTTAATATATATATAATATAATACCTTAAATTCAATAGCAGATAAATTATTGCGTTCTATATTCCAATTTTCAAAACAATCAGGATTATATTCAACAAATACTATATCAGGATAAGAATTATTAATTTTGGGTTCAATAAATATTGCAAGTTTATTAGTAGTAGATGATTTAAACTCATTTTTTCTAAATTGTATAAACTCTCTTACTAAATTAAACTCACATCCTTGGGTAATTTTTCTGGTTTTTATTCCCAAATCTCTATACTCATCATATATTTCAATTATGTCATTCATGTAAATCACTCCATTACTATTTTAATATATAGTATGCAATAAAACAAAAATTTTAGTAAAATTCTACCAAATCCATAATCCTCCATTTTTCTTTTTATGAAAGAATTAACTAAAGAAAAATCTTGAAGTGAGTAGTTTATAGTCATTTTTTACACCTCCAAAATCTGTTCCATTTTTTCATTAGTTTTCATTACTTATTTGACACTACCAAATTTATAATGTATTCCCACTCATTAATAGTGGACTATAGTTTGTTCAATTAATTAAATCCAGCAGTATTTGTGAATATAATCCGTGCAATTTACTTTTCAATTATTTCGCATATTAAACTGTCTGGTGTACATTGGATTTTACTTGAATTTCTTTTGTTTATTAGCACAAATTTCAATGGTTGTATAACTTTGCGATGACAGGCACCACAACTGGTTCAGACAGTGCCATGTATGCTAATCCTCATTCTTTATTTGTTCCAAACATTCAGAACATATATTCTTTTCTTTAAACCTCATAACATTATTTACATTTTCACAGAAGATGCAGCCTGGATTATATTTCCTTAGTATAATAGTTGAACCTTCGGTAAAAATCTCTAAAGGAGTCTTATTATTGATATTTAATACTTTCCTTAATTCCATAGGAATAACTACTCTCCCTAATTCATCTACTTCTCTTATAATACCTGTTTCTTTCATATAACATTATCCCTTTATGTAAAATAATATAATTAATAGTTACATTTTACATTATAATTGCATATATTGTAAATGTTTGTAACAAATATTTAATATAAAAAGAGGCTGATGAATATGGCTATTTCCCTTTTATCTTTTCAATATATCATCTCAGAAGCGCTTAATATACATATTCAAAGTTTATCCGTATGCTGCGTGGTTGGCCTTCCAATGAGAAATACGCAAAAAATTTTATGCTCTAACTAAAGCATGAACTAGCTTTACAGCTAAAACTCCATTCATACTAAATCAATTTTTCTTCTGTCATTGCCAAAAAGGTACTATATTTCCATCCCTAACATATCTTATCGTTTTTGTAAAAACATTTGTTCTTTTGAAAGCTTAAAAATATCCGCAGGAGCAAATTATACCTGCAGATATTTATCATTCGTTAGGTGTATCTTTATAATTTTTAACCCAATTATTAAAACACTTTCAAGCTTCTTGTATTTTTCGACATTTTTCGGGTGGTGCCAGGTACACTAACCCGGACCCTTTTACAGGAGCGCAAACAGTTACGGCAGGCTCAAGGTTCCTGGGAGCGTAGTACTCTTGCTCCAGCTTTGCAACTAATGCGTCAACAGCGCCCTCCTCCACCAGTATCATTACACAGCCTCCGAGGCCAGCGCCGGATATTTGGGCTCCCATAACGCCTTTCACTCTCAAAGCCATGTCCACGATATAGTCAATTTCCGGGATGGAACAAGCATACCCCCAGGCTGCCTCTCAATTTGCGCCCTAAGTACTCTTTCAGGGTTTTCGCTTCTCAAGTCATTTATAAGTTCCTCCAGTTTTGCATCAGGCAAACCCCAGTCATAATCGTGTATATTGCCTTCTTCATCATAATATACAACCCTGTCTCCATTATGGCTTATGTTCATCATTTTTCCGAATTCCTCAATTTTCCCTGCCTTGAGCATTTCACTGCAAAGCTTCGCCCTGCGGCATTCCGCTATGCCAAACATGGTCACCGTCCTCACATGGTAATACTCCGGTGGATTATGCGATGCCAGTATGCGCTTTATCTTGCCATGGTTTTCCTCTGATATTAAAGCAAATAAATCTTCCGGTTTTACCCTTTCCGGCAACTCCAAAAGCATTTCATAAATTTTACTTGGCGGAACTCCCAACCTCTCCGTATTTATATCCCTGAGATGCTCCACAACCCCCTTATACTGCGGGAACCTGTCCTTAAACATCATCACTCCGAATTCATAAGCAGCAACCCTGCTATTGAAAGCATCCTTGGAGTTCGTTGTCTTGTTTGCCTTGACATGCGAATTGGCAATCAATAGCTTATAACCTTCGGGGAACTCATATATATCTTCAAAGCTAAAGGGCATAAAACCCAGCTTCACGATATAACCTCTTTCTGCAAATTTCATGGCAGCGTGGTCGGCAGCTCCTCCCCTGGAACCTACGTACCACTCGCCCTCTCCGCACAGCTCAACGAATCTCTGCGGCGTCAAATCAAGCCCGTTCAACACATGAAACGCCTCTGCCGTTGATACGACAATAGCGGATGAGCTTGACAGCCCTGCCGCTATCGGTATATTGCCCGTAAACGCCATATCCATGCCTTTCAGCTTCCTATCCCTGAACTGATACTGCAACCTCAGTATTGGGGCTTTCACATAGTTGACCCAGTCTCCCTTTGCATTTATAACCATCTTCTCAATCTCGCCCGATTCAAGGTAGCTTAACCAGCTGTCCCAATCAAGCTCTATCAGATGCTCGGATATACTAAATTCCCGTTCCTTAAAATCATCATCTGTGTTTACTATCGTGACCTTGTCATCATCTCTTGCAGCCGCAACGGTAATTACTTCTTTGTTTATTGACATAACATTCACATTGCCGCCCCGGTGGTCTATATGGCATTATTAATTCCTTTATTATTGTCATCAACCAATAAACTCTTTATTTCATTTAAAACCTTTTCTCTTTTCTTTGACAGCCATTCTTTCTCTACCATTATTCCAAATCGTTCTTCAAATGACAGTTCTTCAAGATTGTTATCCGGTTCACTTAGCATCTGTGCCATAACCTTAAGTTTTTCCATGTCAGGTTCCGGTGGGCTGTCATTTCTTTCTGCGGGTGGATACAACAAAGACATTAACTGCTTATCACTGATGTTTATTGGTCATCCTATTTCTGCTCTTTTGGCTCTTTCTAGCACTTCTGCAACTGTACTTTTACCACAGTTGCATGATTTGCCAATCTCTCTTAAAGATAGACCGGCTTCATGTTTTAACCTTAAAATTTCTCTCGCTTTCAGCATATTAATCCTCCTCATCGGATTGCCCCCCTTAATTAACTTTTAACTAAAGGTTAGCAATTTTTTATTTATCCGACAAGGTGTCCGGATGTGCCGAAATGGTGTCCGGATACTCCCGTTATGCTGTCCGGATATTCCCGGAACAGGTGTCCGGATGCTTCCGAAATATGCACTCCCCAAGGAAACAAGCGAATCGACCATAAAAATAAATCTCATTTTATGAATAAACTTGGAAAATAAGCTTCAGCTTCTTTTATGTAAATTTTTATACTGACTTTTTGGGCTTAGAAATTATGAATTAATCTGGATTAATTTGGAATATATTGGGTATAAAATTTGGAAAGATTTTCGTTAAGGAAACCCTAATTTGATTTTACGCGTTTGTACGATTCCAGCACTTGATGTCGTGAAATCTCAAACGACTTTCCTTCTCCCATTAAATCCTCCCATTTCCGGCTGTTTAATATTTGAAGTATAGATAAAAGAACCCCTTCACTTGATTTTAAATAATCTATCGACATTTCTTAATATACTCTCTTTAAAAATGTTAGCCATTTTCACCAATTCTTAACTCATCCAGTAATTTTGTAAACTCATCAATATTAAGTTGCTGTCTTTTATCCGAAAGAGCAAGTTCAGGATTCGGATGAACCTCCACCATAATTCCATCTGCCTCGGCTGCCAATACAGACTTTGCTATTGGTACAATTATATCCTTTCGTCCAAGAGAATGGCTTAAATCAACAATAATAGGCAAACATGTTTCATTTTTTATAATTGGAATACTTGAAATATCCAGAGTATTTCTAGTACTTGTTTCAAAGGTGCGGATGCCACGTTCACATAAAATAATATTTCTGCTTCCTTGTAAAGCTATATATTCCGCAGCATAAATAAATTCTTTAATTGATGCACTCATACCTCTTTTTAAAATTACTGGCTTATGAGTTCTACCAACTTCTTTAAGAAGTTCATAATTCTGCATGTTTCTTGCTCCAACTTGCAATATATCAGTATATTTTGATACTATTTCAACATATCTGGTATCAACAACCTCTGTTGTTGAGATTAGATCATATTTTTTACTTACCTCATAGAGAATTTTCAAGCCTTCCTCTTTGATACCTTGAAAATCATAAGGTGACGTTCTAGGTTTATAAGCGCCTCCCCGAATAAATTTTATACTTTTTTTACTTAGTACCTGCGCCACTTCATCCAAATAGTTGTAATTTTCAATAGCACACGGTCCTGCAATCACTATAGGTTTATTTATTTTAAAGTTAAACATTTCGTTTATTGAGTTAAACATATTAACTTCTGAAATACCAGACGCCCCTACCAATAAATTTTTTTCTTCACATATTCCAACAAACTTTGATATCACATTAAAAATTTCATTGAAAACTTTCATTACAACTTCATCTGTCAGGG
Organism: Bacillota bacterium; assembly: GCA_013314855.1. Lineage (NCBI taxonomy): Bacteria > Bacillati > Bacillota > Bacillota bacterium. The sequence continues at coordinate 11,928 of JABUEW010000105.1, forward strand.
GGCCTTTATTCTTTTTTAAGAGTTGTGTAACCAATTCCTTACTGCTACAAAGCTGATGATTTTTACTATTATCCTTTTTAATTTCAAACAAAAGCAATGTATAAAGGTTTAGTATTGTAAGCAATCTTTCAATAGCTTCGTTTATCCTATCGTTTATTTTTTCTGAATTCCTCGTAATCATCCCCCCAAAATATACAGAAAATATTTTCACTAATAACCTTTTCGTATTTACTCTATACGCCAAAGCCTTAACTTTAATTAATAAAGTTGCAGAGACTTTACATATTATATATAACAACCTTTGATTCTACATATTTCATCATTGATTTGATTGTTGGGAGTTCTGTAATATTAAGAACTTCATCATCAAACTCAATATTAAATTCGTTTTCTAAAGCAACAATAATTTTAATATAAGATATAGAATTAATGCCAATACTCTCTAGTTCAGTTCCTAATGTTATATTACTAGTAAATTTAGGATCAGTGTAAGAAACAATTATCTCAAAAACCTTCTTTTGAATATCAGTTAATCCACTATAATCATAGTCTTGAGAAACTAAATAATCCATTTTTATCTGCGCACATTTCGACACTCTTCTTCGGTCAATTTTCCTATTGGCTGTCAGAATAAAGTTCTCAACGCGCTTAAAACTAATTGGAATCATATATGACGGAAGCTTTAAAGACAGATATTCTGATAAACGATTAGGTTCTATGTCTGCATCACTCGTGTAAAATGCTTCCAAAACTTTTTCACCTTCACTTGTTTCCACTGCAGATACAACAGACTGTTTTATACCCTCAAATTGATTTAAATGCGATTCTATCTCCTCAAGTTCAATCCGATAGCCACGTATTTTTACTTGGTTATCTGTTCGTCCTAAATACTCGAGATTACCATCAGGCAGATACCTCCCTATATCACCTGTCCGATACACCCTAATACCTGGTTTCTGTGGCAAATAACTGAATTTCTCTTTAGTCAAATCATCTTTTCCAACATAGCCTCTTGCAAGTCCTTTACCAGCAATGCAAATTTCTCCCGATTGTCCATCGGGCACGATAGACATGTTCTCATCAATAATATATATTTCTGTATTTCTAATCGGACGGCCAATATTCACACTTTTTGCATGTGTTAAATCGCTGACTGCAGACCAAATTGTCGCTTCAGTAGGGCCGTACATATTATATATTTTTGCAGTTGTCTTTTCCTGTAATGTATGAAGAAGACTGTCAGGAAAAAGCTCTCCACCAAGCATAATATCCTTAACCCCCTTAAGACTGGATAGTTCTTTATCGTAATCCAACAGGAGCTGCATTCTGGAAGGGGTCATCTGAATTATTTCCACAGCATTATCTTTGATAAGCTTTGCCATAAGTTTCGTATTGTGCTGTTCATCTTCATTTGCTAAGACAACTGTAAGCCCTTTATCCAAAGCCATAATACTCTCAAGAAAAAAAATGTCAAATGATATCGTAGTAAAGCAAGCGATTCGTCTGCCTTGTGAAAAATCAATTATCTCCGAAATGCCTTCAATAAAATTCAAAAGAGCTTCTTTTGTCACTTTTACACCTTTGGGTTCGCCTGTTGAACCCGATGTATATAAGATATATGAAATACCCTCTTCAGGAAATTTTGAAGATGAATTTATTTTATAAACAGTACTTACGCAAACAAGCTAAAAGCTTCATATATCGGGACTTTGAAAACCTAATATTGTCTAAAAGGTTGTTGCAATAAGGTTTCCAACATTTACAGCTATATTATGTAAACCATATTTGATATATTTTTAGCAGGGATTCGTTTGAAAAATACCAATAATTATATAAATGATATTTCTGTTTCCAAACATGGTATACATGATATTATTTTGGAATTAACATACAAGTTAAACTTTAATAGATTGTTTCCTGGAAACCTTACTATAGTGTTTGTGGCGTTATGTATAGGGCTAATCCTTTTTAATAATCCTACGGCAACTCATATCGCTCAAAAGCTTAGCTGGGTATCCCATGATGCCATAATGAGACTACTGCCATTGCTTTCTGTTAATAATAACAATTTCATTATTCTATTTATCCAAGCTATACAGTCACAAACGGCTTCTCTTGGATACTTGATAATAGATGATGTTATTATCAGAAAGCCCTTTGGCAAAAGCATTTTCCCCACAACCTATGTCTATGATAATACTAACAAGAAGTATGTTTGGGGAATGCATATTGTGGTGCTTTTATGGTCCAATGGTTGGATTAAGATACCTATAGCCTTCAAAATATGGATGCCAAAAGAAAAATGCGAAGTTTATCATACAAAAGTTGAATTAGCTATTGATATGATAAACTTCGTCCACAAATTTGGATTAGTTGCCGAATACGTCACATTCGACACATGGTATGCTTCCAAAACACTGCTTGGCGTGCTTAAGAAATACGGATATTCTTATGTCTGTATGATTAAGAATAACCGTAAAGTATTGTACAACAACAGGCATAACCTTAATGTTAGGACTATCTGTTTGCTTCATAATAAGAAGCAGTTCAGGTACTACCCTGGAACAGGATTTTATATCAAAGCTATAACGGTTATATTACCTGATATCGGTAAAGTTAAGCTGGCAATTGTCAAAAACGGCTATAGTGCCACCCTTGAAAATACCAGGTTCATAATAACCGATATGCTTGATACTCCTGCTCAAGGTATTGTTAAAAGGTATCTCTGTCGTTGGGATATCGAAACCTTCTTCAGAGATATCAAGCAACACCTTAACTTTGAAAAAGTCCAGGCACGCCATCCTAAGAAGCTTGAAGGTTATTTCTCTGCAATGTGTTTTTCATTCATATTCATACAAATATTGCAAATTCAAAATAACCTCAATACAGTTGGTGAAACTGTAATCTTCTTACAGGATTTTGTGCAAATTAAAGTTAATAATGTTGTGTACATTATTAATGTAACATCAAAAGACCTTAAAAGTAAACAGGTAAATGAT
>JABUEW010000106.1 GCA_013314855.1 Bacillota bacterium
AACTCGGAACGCGAATTTTTTATCCTTTAATTTCTCCATATCATGCTCCTTTCGTCACTGGGGTGTGGGGCAGCGCCCCGCTTACTGCGACCGGCGTATAGCCGGACGCTTTGCTTGCCCCTCCCAAAGGGAGGGCTTCCGTATCCGTGCCTCCGCATACAGGGTCGACAGGGACGATATTCGGGGTATCTGAGTAAGCCCCCGATTTATCGGCACTATCGTCACCATCGGCACGGTGTAACTCAATGAGGCGTTTGCCGTTACTGCGCCGGATGTCGAAGCTGACTCCCGCGCTTCTAAGAGTCTCAGCGTTTTGCAGGATGCGCTGGGAGATTTTCTTCGGCGAGATTTTCTCTCCGCTTATTTCACACAGCTTCTCGGTCAGTTCTGTCGGAGTGCCGATAAAGTGCGAAGTGGATTTCATAAATGCAGAGAGAAGAGATTTAATGGCATCGCCCAAAAGCTCCGGCTGCTCTCTGCTGTCCGACACCAACTCCCAGACGTTATCCTCGTTGCGCTCCAGACAGATTTCACGGTACTCGATATCCCGGCCGATGCAGGAGAGCTTTGCTTTGCCGCTGCCGCGCTTATCCTCGATGAGCGTGAAGCTCGAATCGACAGCGCCCTGTACTCCGGTCGTACCCGATATGCGGTTGAACACATCGTCGGCGTTCTCCTTGCGAAGATGATGGATGAGAAGGATGGCAACGCCGTGCTTATCCGCCAGCTTCTTCAGAATAGACAGGTCGCGGTAGTCGTTTGCGTAGGTGTTGTCGTATCCCGAACCTCTGACCATCTGAAGCGTGTCGATAATGATGAGCGTCGTGTCGGGATGCTCTGCGATGAATGTTTCGATGCGTTCCTCCAGACCGCCGCCGATGATGAAAGCGTCGGTGCAGAAGTGGACGCTTGGCGGCGCGTCCTCCATGATTTCAAACAGCCGGTTCTGGATACGGAGCCTGCTGTCCTCAAGGCAGAGGTAGAGTGTCGTACCCTGCCGCGTCGGCATATTCCATACCAGCTTGCCCTTCGCCACCATGACCGACAGCCACAGCGCCAGCCACGACTTACCGACCTTCGGGGAACCGGCGAGGACATGAAGCCCACGCGATATGAGACTGTCCACCACAAACCTCAGCGGCTGGAGCGGCGTGCTCATCAGCGTCGCGCCGTCGATGGTGTCGAAGCTCGGCGTTCCTTTCTTTTTGAAGTCGTTGTCCAATTTGTTTCCTCCTGTTCGTATTGGTTTTGAGAAAAACTGCAACAGAAAAAGCACCCGCTTTTGGCGGATGCTCATCGTGTATTGCGTATTCCTCATACCTGCTTACGACATAAATGAAACAAATTGTTCCTGAGTAGATGAAATATTTTCAAAAAAATATGCCTGGCGAACACATCGTCAGGCACATCATCTATTTATCGCTGTTTTCTAATACCTCTTTGAGCTTCTGCAGCCGTTTGGTGACGGCGCTGTGCGTTTTGTATCCGAGCGCGTCGGCAATCTCCTGTTGGGTCTTGCCGCTCATACGCATTTTGAGAAGCACACGGTCATCCTCGGAGATGCTGTCCCAAAAGTTATCGCCTGTGAGATTGGCGATAACCTCATCCTCGACATTCACAGAATTATCCGCAACCTGCAGGGGAGCGCTTTCACCCTCGTCGTTGACCGCGGACGCCATCTCATTCAGAGAAACAGTTTCTATTTTGGAACGGGTATGATTCCACTTGTTGTCAAAATCTTTCGAGCGGTAGTTGTTAAATTTATCGTGATTGAAATCCTCGTATGCGGCGTCCTCCTGAACGGCTTGCGCCACTTCTTCATAGTTCATGACCTGCATGGCAGTTTTAACAGCGTTGTTCAGAAAATCATCGGCGTGTTGTTCGACGTCAGGGTCATCCATGTAAGACGCCAATATCTCGGCGGCGAGATCCGGCTTTTTGGTGAGGAGCTTCATCACGCCTCCGGCGACGAGGTTTTCCATGCTGTCGCGCATGGCGATGAGTGGATTATCCTTGCCGTAATATGACGAGTCGGACTTCAAGCCCATCTCTCGTGACAGCGGTTCCCATTTCTCGTCCATCAGACCTTTTATGTGTTCAAGCGTTTCCACGCTCCCGGAATCCAGCTTGTCATAGTCCATATCGATATATGTCGCCGCAGAGAAGTCGTTTTCCCTGAAGTACGCGCGAAGCTCATCAAGCGTCGGGACACGGTCAAGGTCAAGCAATGTCTTTTTCTTCTTTTTCACTTAAGCCACCCAGCTTTCGACATATTTTGTAAAATTATATCATGAAAACGCAAATGACGCAAAGCTAAGGTCAAGTCGTTCTAACAGGCATAGCAGTTCGCTCACAGCGTGTCAAATCCGTCGAAGCTGAACAGTTATGATGTAGCGGACAGCTTCAGAGCTATGCTGAGACAATCGAGTAGGAGGTAGGTGATTAGTTCACCCACCGACCTCTCACAACACCTAGCATACCGTTCGGTACTAGGCGTTTCCCTAGTTTACGCTATAACAGATTTGTAATAAGTATTGAAAAACTGAAAACCATCCTTTTCTAACCTTTTGTTTGTTAGAGCAGCACATAGAATTGGGCTACCGGCTATCCGCCAGTACCCTTTTCTTGAATTTGCAAGTATACCTGCATTGGATTTACTGATACCCAGCTTCTCCAGATTCCGGTATCTCGTTCGTACCCTCTTCCAACGTTTCCAGAACACCATGCGGATTCGTTTCCTCATCCATTCATCGATGTCCTTTAGCAGCTTTCCCATGTCCGCCAGTTTGTAATAGTTTACCCAGCCCACTATGAATCGCTTTAATCCCTGTTTCCATTTTTCATAACTCGGAACGCTTCTCCTGCTGGTAAGCCCTTTGACTTTCGCCTTCATCTTTTCCTTGGATTTCCTATGCACCCGCATCTGGAATCCTTTCTGATTTTTGTAAAATCCATATCCAAGAAATTTTATATTTCCTGCATAGGATACTACGGTTTTCTCCCGATTCACTTTAAGAAACAGCTTCCTCTCAATGTATGGGATGATATGTTCCAGCGTTTGTCCGGCGCTTGCCTTACTCCTGCAGAGAATCACCATATCGTCCGCATATTATGCGACGTTACTTCCCCAAATCCTTTCAGGTCGGTTTTGTTTTTTATCACCCTTTCAGATATGATTTAATCAGACAATAACCGAAAGGAGACTTAAGGTTATGAAAAGAGTATCTATCCCTAAGTGGGAAAGAGAAGTAACTCAATTGGTTGAAACCTCCAACTCTTCTATCCTTGCTTCAGATAATTTTGAATCCTGCCTTGGGGCATTCTTTAAGCATTTAACTCAAAATACCAGTCTTGCATCCAACACCATCCGGCTTCGATATGTCTGCCTTACTACATTTTGTATATGGCTTAAGGATGCAGAAAACATATCTGATTTTAAGCTGGTGGACAAACCCATGCTTCGTAGATATCTACTGTACTGTAAGGAAACACGAAAACAGCAGGGGAATATGCTAAAATGCTCCAAAGTCGCTATTAAACATTTTTTCACATTCTTGGCAGAATCAAAGATAATCCCTAAAAATCCTGCTCAATCCCTTCAGGTGCCCACCAAAGTTAACGATAAGGTAAGATCCATATTAAACAGCGATGAAATCCTTTCTCTTTTTAAGGCTCCCAGAGATGAACTGGTAAGGATCAAAAACTCAACAAACGGTCAAGTAAACAATCCAAGGCGGATCTTCACTGCTGTAAGGGACATTGCAATCATTTCTGTATTGCTATCCACAGGGATTCGGACCGAGGAGTTATGCATCATTTCCCCTTCGGATCTCAATCTTGCCAAAGGCTCTATCCGTATTCATGGTAAAGGTGATAATCTTTACATAAAGCGATATAGGTCAGTCTACATCGATATTCCGGAGGTTTTGCAAGCCCTCAAGAACTATTTAAAAGTTAGAGTCAGCCACCAATCAAAACATCTCTTTTGTAGTTGGGATAACTTCCCATTAAAATCCGCATCTATCATTCGCATTGTCAAGAAATATGCCGGATTAGCAGGTATTACCCGCAATGTTACCCCGTTGCTCCTTCGGCATACCTTCTGTTCTCATCTTGTTGCCAACGAAGCCGATCCTTTTTCAACCAAGGAATTAATGGGACATAAGAAGTTACTTACCACCTTACACTACTACACCCACCTATCTCGTGACCAGATCAAAGCGCAGATGCTAAAATTTAATCCGTTAAACGAAGAGGAGAGTATTCTATGTTAACTCTGAAAAAATCTATGGATGTTTTCTTTGATCATCTTAAATCTTCCCATTATGCTGAATCTACCCTTAAAAGTTATCATTTTGCCATCTGTAAGGCTTTACCCCATTGGCTTTTCGCATCTTCTCTCTGTTTTGCTATGAAACAGTATCCTGTTACTTCATTCACCCCTCCATCGTACTTGAAAAGCAAAATACCAAAACTCAAAAGATTCATTGATTGGACGGTTTCCAATAGGTCAAAGGTTTCTATTGAAGATGCTCTGTCTGAGTATGAAGCGATATTGATACAAGACGGCCACAGTCAATCATGGATAAAACAATGGAAGTCCCTGGCGTTTTCTTACGGGGAAGCCATGGTTCTTTCATCGAATCTTGAAATCTTTCGGTTCCTGCTTATGCGAATCGTATCAGAAGATATCGTAATATCTTCCAAACAAGCAACCAACAACATCGTACGCTTTGTAAAATTTCTTCATACCCATGGCCTGCTGAAGACGGACCTGCCCTGGGAATATTCTGAAAGCTGGCGACAACAGATCAAGCAAACACTAAAAGATTCTGTCAATGTTTTTGCTTCTCCTTCATCCAGTGGAGAAGAACTTCTCTTGGCTTACTTGAATTTCTGCCATCAGGAAAAGGAACTTACTTTAAAGAGCCTAAACCAGGAGAAAAGATATCTTGCATACTTTCTGAACTGGGCAGAGCCTTTTAATGTTAATGGGTTTAATGCCCCTTTGATCAAGAAATTCATTTCTCATCTTAAAGAGAAAAGACTTTCATGGACTTCCATCCGTCATTATTTCAATACCCTAAAAGGCTTTTCAGAATTCCTTGTAAAGTATAGTATTCTTATGAAGAATCCCACTTGCGAAATCCGCTTGAAAGCCAATGAGCGTTCCCCAAAGGATACCCTGTCACTTGAGGAAAGGAATACCCTTTTATCGATACCAGCCAAGCTGCTCAAGGATAAGGGATTATTGCCTGAAGATAAATCGGCATCGAGCTTTTTTCTGGTCAGAGATGCGTGTATTCTTCATCTGTTTGCCACTACAGGGATACGTCTTTCTGAAATTACCAGTCTGAAACGTTCAAATGTTCATTTAGAGGACAGGACCTTGACCATCAGGGGCAAAGGAAGCCGTTCTTACCTTGAAAAGAATCGGATAGTGTTTTTGAATGACCCTCAAACTTTCAAATGGCTGGTTTGCTACCTCGATATCCGAAGAGATATGACCTGTCCCTGGCTTTTTGTAACCATTGACGGTTTTAAGCTTCTGTCTCCCGGTATCCAAACAATCGTAAGAAAGTATGGAAAAATGGCAGGTATCAAACGCAGCGTATCGCCCAACCTCCTTAGAGCGTCTTTTGCTTCATGGATGATAGAAAAAGGAATCGATCCAGTTGCTTTAAAAGAACTTATGGGCCATGAAAGCATTCGGACTACCTTCGGATATTACGTCTCCCTTAAAGAAGAACACGTGAAAAACACCTGGGCAAGGTGCAATCCCCTTTCCGTAATACTTTCACAAGATGGGAGGAATACTGACAATGAATAATATTCCTGCTGATGTCCAGGATTTCCTCGATGCTCTGGCTATTGAACAAAACTGTTCGTCAAATACCATTACCTCATACCGGCGTAACCTCAAGCAGTTCTTTGACTGGCTTGAATCCAATAATTCGCCAACTTGCATAGATGAGCTCCATCCAATGATTTTGAGAAAGTATATTGCTTATCTAAAGGGGCGTGTAAAGCATATTTCTATCAAGCAAAAGATCGCTACTTTAAAGTCATTCTTTAGATTTCTTAAGGAAAATACTCCCGATATCAACCTCCCCCATATACCCAAACATATCAAGAAGGAAAGGACCCAAATCAAAACTTTGTCTACAACAGAGATTCATACTCTCTTGGATGCTGTATCCAAGCGTAAAAAGGAAATCGAACATACTCTGACTGTCAAATCCAAAAATACCTCCCGTCTGCACAAGCAACTCTTGAATTGCCGACGTGATTTGGTCATCTTAATTCTTTTAGTGGGTACCGGCATGAGAGTAGGTGAACTTACGGCCTTGGATATATCTGATATTGATTTTGGTACAAAAACAATTACTGTACATGGCAAGCGCAATAAACTGCGGGAAGTTTTCTTTGACATACCTTCTATTGAATCAGCCCTTCTTGATTATTTCAATTGGAGAAACACCCTTGATATTGAGCATAATGCCCTCTTTATCAATAGCAAAGACCATTCCCGCATTACTCCTAGAAGTATACAACGCCTTCTTAAACTATATCTCGACATGGCTGGATTACCATCTGAAATCACTCCTCATTCTCTAAGACACAGCTATGCCACCATCTCCATTGAAAAGGGAGCCAATATCAAGGCCATATCCCAGCTCCTTGGCCATTCCCATATAGGAACAACCCTTGAATATTACACCCATATTTCAAAGGAGCATTTACGAGCGGTATACAAACAGTCCCATCCAGACACTCCGAATGATATACCACTTTCTAAAGTAATGGAAAATCGAAAAAGTATCTTAACAAACCTTTAAATTGGCATGAAATTTAGAGTAATTCTGCGACTGTGAAAAGTAACTGTAACCGTCGCATAACGGCATAGCGGACGAAACAGTGTCCTCTTTTTCCTAGCTCATGGTCCAGTTCATTCAGCATGATATTTGCACATAATGGACTCAGGGGTCCCCCCTGTGGTACGCCGATCTCTGTTTCCTCGAACTTTCCGCACCATACCACTCCTGCCTTGAGATATCTATGGATGAGTGAGAGTACTCTCCCATCTTTAATATCCCTTGACAGGATTTCCATGAGTTTGCTCTGGTTGACAGTATCAAAGAACTTCTCCAAGTCCATTTCTACCGCCCACACATACCCTTCTTCCATATAGGTTTTGCACTTCCTGAGCGCGTCGTGGGCGCTCCTTCCCGGTCTGAAACCATAGCTCGTTTCCACGAATTTCGGCTCATATATGGGGGTCAATACCTGTGCAATTGCCTGTTGGATGACTCGGTCTACTGCTGTTGGTATTCCCAGTTTTCTCATCTTCCCATTTTCTTTGGGTATTTCAACCCTCCGTACCGGAGCTGGCCGGTATCTCCCTGCCAGTATGGATTTCCGGATTTCCTCGCCGTTATCTTTTAGATATCGCAGAAGTTCATCCACTCCCATCCCATCGACTCCCCCGGCCCCTTTATTCCGTTTCACACGTTCGTATGCACGGTTCAGGTTTTCCGGACTGACGACTTGCTCCAGTAACCCATTTACTCCTCTGTCGGCGTTGGTGACGTTGTTTTCAGTTATCCTCCTGTTGATAAGCGCTCCACCTTCCTCTTCGTGTTCCGCACTATCCCTCCGGCGGCAGCCATTGCCACAGCAATGTTTTGTGCTTTCTTTTGTCTCAACTTCGGTAACATTCATTGACTCTCACCTCCTAAGGTTCAGCCCTTTCCATGCCCGTCGACTGGCATGGTACTATGGCGTCTGCTGATTTCTCACGACAAATCTTGTTTCAACCGTGGCTCGTAGGGAACTCCCCACGTCCGTGAGACCTCCCCGGGTACTCGCACGTTCTTTCTCTCCATATATCTGTCTTATCTACTGCAATTGGTTCCGTGTAGTTATTGGGTTTTGACTTGTGTTGCAGTCTTACCCTCATTTGCAGCCTGATGAGATTTCTGTTCGTCAGACCGGAGATTTGCCTCTACCTTCCTTCAGATTCCTCGTCGCCGGGGACACCCTTGGTCTTGGCTATATCCTTCCCACTACCGGGCGGATTCGAGACTCACACTCGTTAGAACGTGCGCCCGCCGGGCGCACAACAGAAAAAGGGATGCATCCAGCCAATGATAAGCTGAATGCATCCCTTAATATATTTTGTTACGGGGCTATCGGTTCTCCGTTTGGCTTGTACGGCGGTGGGGTGCTGTTCTTTGTTACCGGTGGCTGAAGCTCGGTGTATATGACGTCGCCTGCCACCTCCGGCTCTGAAGGCGGAGAAGGGGATGAATTTGGTTCAGATTCCGCTCCGCTCATGATTCCGACCTGTTTAGTAATATCGCCTTTGCCGTCAACGGTCGTGCCTCTACCCATTATACCTACCTTGTTTCCGGTGAGCTCGTCTCCGGGATTGCCGACCATCGTGCCGCCGCCCATGACGCCGATTTTGTTACCGTTCTCATACATATCCTCTGCGACTGTGCCGACGTTTTCGCCGCCTTCGTCCTTTAACCAGCCGAACCCAAGGATGTAGACCTGCTTCTCACCGTCTACGACGCGAACATCTCCCATGTGCGGCTCGGAGGATGATGGGGCTGGCTTGACTGGCTGCACCGCCTGCGACTGCGGCGGTTTCTGTGTTTCTTTTTCTGCCGTTATCTCTGTTTCCTCTGTCTCATTTTCAGGAACAGGAGTAACCGCAGAGAGAAGAATTTGCTGCGTTTCCTCCGGGCCTGCCTCCATTTCGGCGTTTACTGCGGTTTTCATCGGTTCGATGGGTACTTTCCCTTCCCCGGCGCTGCGAGGCCACACAGCGGCACACAACGCGGCACAGCCGATAATAACCATTCCGGTGATAATATTCTTCATTTTCATTTGAGCTGCCTCCCTTCAGCAACAGACATATCACAGTCCGGCGGAGATAGCTACTAATATTTTCTAAAATAGTGGAGCCTTGAAAAGCTTTGTTCTTATGCTTCAAATCCGTACTTGACATTTTTTCCCGCCAGAGCTTCAATATCTCACAACGGGAGTTTCCCAGACGAAAAACGTCATAGCAGACTGGTGCGCTTGCAACACACCAGCCCTGCGAAAGGTGATCTGACCACCCCGCGCAACCGTAAACGGCACTATGACGTGATTATTCTATCATGCTTCATGGTGTTTCACAATCTAAAGATACGGCGTATGCGAGGGGTTAGGCGGCGGTGCCGCCCGCCTTTGCGTACGCTTTTTTGTAAGAGCATTCTTGCCCTTGGGAACCTTCCGACTAAATTTGAAAGGTCGGGAGAACATGAACATTTTTGAAAACGAATCCGGTATTCTTGGCAGTGCATCCATGGATAACTCAAAGCAATCATTTAAGGAATTTCTTCATCAGGCATCCGAAATACGCACAGGGCTTGGAAAGCAGAAATATCTGCTGGACAAATACCTCTCGTACTTATTCGAGGCGGCAAACGGGATACTGGCATATGAAGCTGCCACCAAAGGCTTTGAAACTGTAACTACCATGAACAGCCTTTGCGTAGAAATACTCAAAGGTGAAGTTAAAAGCAAGGAGCACCCTTTTTATGAACAGGTCAAGGCATTTATTGACACCCATCCTCTAACGTACCAGGAGAGCTTTACCAGGCTGTCTCTATATGATGCAATGCTCTCAGGCGATTATCTGGAATCTGCATACGAAGAGTATTACATAGACCTTGTTGCTGACATCAGAGCTTTCCTTGATATCATAGACTTGAATGACCTCTACAAAAAAATCTGTGAAGCTCTCGGAGGAGAAAAGGAAATGGAGCATTTAAACCTGCTGTTTTGCCAGCGGTTCCTGATTGTTAAAGCAATGGACATTTTTCTTCAGGGGATGACCAACCAATTACTGTACTCGCTGACCTACCGAGACAGGGAAACGTCTAAGCAAGTATTTCAGTTGTTGCTGGATGAGGCTTTTACCAATAATAGATGATAGGATAAAAGCACGATAAATGTGAACACAGCGGCCTCAGAACATTCCGGCAGGTCGTTGTGTTTTTTCTTTTCTGTGTTAGTACATAGATTATTTTTAGCTAGCTGATAGCTTCATCTTACCCCTCCATGAGTAAATCAATTAGTGGTAGTACAATTTTAAGTGAGTAATGCCCACGAGCTGTAAAGAGCAGCGTAAGACCGTCTAATTGTTGCTTTTTAGCATACTGCACCAGCAACTTCTCCGGTTTTTCCGCATTAGTGTGTGCATTTGGCAGTTGACTTACCATATCGATAAACTGAAGGTATTTCCAATTCTCATTCGTCACAACCGCAGACGGTTTTCGTAACTTGATATGGCAGCCTTCAGGCAGTTTTGCTCCATAACGATTTGTAGTAATTTCGATATCACGGGGAATTAAGGTTGTCAGGCCCAGCTTGTTAAACAGAAACGCCCCGGATTCATAACCTATTTTCGTGTCATTCTGTACCGTTAGCGTTTTTATCATGACCTCATCTATGCTGGGTGTAACTTTCCCAAAAACGGTTTGTTTCACATGGCAGTATACGCCTTTTTGTAGTCGCTTAATTTCACCTTTGTCTGCCATCCGCTTCAGCTTGACATTGGTTAAGGTTTTGGCCTGATCGTATGGAAGTGCGAACTTTTCCGCCAACCGCTCCGCAATATCCTCGGTTTGGATTGCTGACTCATAAGGCATATTTCTGACAATATTGACAATGTGTTCTCCATATCCGATCTGTTCCATATTCCCCCCCCCGTGAGTGATATTACAACCATGAATCTACCTCATATTATAGCCATTATAATATCACATTATGTATTGAAATTCAATTTGTTGTACGAGTTACATTTAGTCGGCCTGCTAAACAAAACGACACGATTGCTATCGCAGCCGACGAAGTCAATAGTGTCTGCCCAAAAAATCAGCGGCGTGCTTAACAGTCTTGTAAAGTGCGCCGCTGATTACCCGTTTTCCGCTATCCTTGGTTCGTCATTAGGATATATGTAAGCTCCGTGCGGTTGTTTGCGCCCACCTTGCGGTAAATGCTCTGAATATGGGTTTTGATGGTATTCTCCGACAGCTTCAGGGCGGCTGCCAACTGCGCGTTGTTTTTCCCTTGAATGACCCCGTCGATGATGTCCGCCTCCCGCTTGGTAAATTTGAACTTGTAATCGGCAAGAAGCTGTTCGCCGTTTTCAAGCTCCATTTCGATGAAAAAACGCTCTTCCTTTTTATTTATGCCATCGCTGTGGAATACCACGCTGGCGCGGAGATTCCCGCCGGCCGTTTTGAACACGCCCGACCTCAGCAGCACCGGAGATCCGTTCTTAATGTCGGACTGCATATCCTCGCACAGCTCCTTCAGGTGATAAAGTACGCTGGAGCCAAAAACCGTCGGTGTTTTAAGCATCTTATAACCGGTCACGTTACCTCCCGCGAGGCTCAGTTCCCTGTCCAGAAGGCACAGTCCTTTTTTTGCCAGCCGTCCGCCGTCCGTCTCCAGAAAGTTCACCGCTGTCATCGCATGGATGATGTGAAACACATTGGAGATGTGGGGCTGTAAAAGCCGCAGGACGAACATATCCTCCTCGTCGAAATCAGGCTTGTCCTTGCTCTTGTGCAGGTAGATTTCGCCCATGAACTGGCCCCTGTAGACAATCCGGACGCAGGCGACGTGAAAATTTTCCTGGGAGGCGAGAAAACTGCTCCTTGGCTCGCCAGCCACGGCCACAACGCCCTGCTTGAAATCAAGTGCCTTGTAGACGAGAGCCTCACCGCCCGCGTCATTCTCTTCCTTCTGCTTCAGATACTCTTCTCTTTCGGGGAAGCGCTGTTTTTCAAAGTGACGATCTACGCTGCCGCCGGCGTAGGGCTTGAAAAAGCTGCAATCTCTACTGATGGCGCAGAAAAACATGCCGCTGTCATAGGCGATCAGCTCGTGGAGCTGCAGGATGGCGAGCTTCAGGAATTCAGTAAAGGAAAAGCACTCGTATGAGCCGCCGATCATACGGTTCAGTTTCAATAGCTTTTGATTTTCCATAAACACCTCCGGACTTGAATGGATGGTTTGTAGCTGTTATATGTTCCTTTTCAGCCGCGCGGCGGAAAAACTCCGCCCGTGGGACGGGTGGATGGTTTTCGTGCCGACGGTTATGAGCTTTTCCCAGCTGTCAAAACAGGCAACGCGGTCGCAGTACAGGATCGGCTCGTAAGCGGAACCCGGAATATTCAGGATGTTCCGGGCCGCGTCGCCCACAAAGGCGTCCTCGCCCACGACCAGAGATATGCTGTCCTCCGTGTGCCCCGGCGTATACAGAAGCTTGCCGCGTATACCTACAAAGTCCGGCAGCATTTCTTCCTGCTTCAATACAATGTCCCCGGTACGCCTGACATAAGGAGGGAACGTATCTGCCGGCAGACCGCCTGTCAGTCTTAAAAGCCCCATGGCAAAGCCCACGGCCTTATCGGCATACCGTTCGGAGGGTGGGCTGAAATGTCGGCCCGTCTCAAGATACCCTGCGCACCTTTCACTCATGATAACATTCATGCCGGGATTCGCGGACAGCAGAAAATGCAGCAGGCCGCAGTGGTCGCTGTGATGGTGGGTCAGCAGCAGATACCGAATGGACGAGAGGGACAGCCCCATGCGGCCAAGCTCCGACAGGAGCTCCCTCTCGTCGCCCACGCTGCCGCAATCGATGAGCAGACAGCCCATATTTGCTTTCAGCAGATAGCAGTTCGTCTGTGAAAGACGTATTTTTTGGAAAGCCTTCATAGCGCTGTACTCCCATTATGATATAGATATATCCTCCCAACACATTATAGTATCAGTATATATGCATCACCGGCCCGACGCAAGGATTAATAGAAGACGAACCGGTGCCTGGCATGCATGTCAGGCTGCCCGCCAGCACTAAATATTTTTACACGGGTCTTTGACAGTTGCAACTTTTCAAACAGTGCTCGAAGCCTTGAAAATAGCACATTTTTGTGTCAAATTTGATTTTCTAAAAGTGCGTACTTTCTAGTGATTTTATTATTTTAATCTTAATTTTCAAATCATATCTGCCGATTTATTAAATGACAGCAAATGCAGCATTAGCAAGGATTTTAAAAAAGTACGCAAATTTTTTATTTAATCAAAAGCCTGAAACCCTTTAATATCAAGCCTTATCAGGCTTTTTGTATTCGCCAAGTGTCAAACTCGGGATTATAGTATCAGTATATATGCATCACCGGCCCGACGCAAGGATTAATAGAAGACGAACCGGTGCCTGGCATGCATGTCAGGCTGCCCGCCAGCACTAAATATTTTTACACAAAAAATATTTTACTGTCCCTCACCCGTTCGGGTGATTTTCCTTTTTCTCTTAATTTGTTAAGCTTTTCATAATTAAGAGATAGCTGAAAAAGGCCAACACAATGATTAGAGGAGGAAATTATAATGAGAGTAAGAAAAACATTAGCGACTCTGTTATCTGTGCTGATGCTATTTACCATGAGTCCTATATCCGCAGTAGCCACCACAGGAGAACAGGCTTCCCGTTTTGCGGATATGCCGGACAACTGGTCGAGTAAAGCACTGAACAAGGCAGTGGATAACGGATTACTCAAAGGCTATGAAACCGGGGGTAAAACCTTAATCAAGGCTGACGCACCGCTTAAAAGGGCCGAAATGGCTGCAATAGTTAATCGAGCCTTTGGTGCTACGGTAGCCGCCGAGCTCAAGGGAGTCAATGATGTGCCCTCTTCGGCTTGGTATGCCAAGGACATGGCCAAGGCCGTCCAAATGGGAACCTTTGTATTGGACCGGAACATGCGTCCTGAAAGTAACATTACCCGTCAGGAGGCATTTACAGTTCTGGCGAGGGCATTTAAAATTGCATCAAACGATACTGGGCTTAAAGCATTAGATGGGTACGCTGACAAGGGTGATATCGCCGTTTGGGCGCAGGCGCATTTGAATGCCATGGTAGCCGCTGGTTATATCAAGGGTTCACCTGACGGAAAGCTCAACCCAAAATCAAATATTACAAGAGCCGAATTCGCCGTCGTCATGGACAACCTGGTCAAGCAATATATCGACAAGCCGGGAGAGGTGAGCCACGTGACTTCGAACGGCAATGTGATGGTGCGCGCAGCCGGCATCACACTCAAAGGCGTTACGGTCAAGGGTGATTTGATCATCGCCGACGGAGTCGGAGACGGCGAAGCCATATTGGATGGAGTCAAGGTAGAGGGCCGAACGGTTGTCAGGGGCGGCGGTATCAATTCCATCATTATCAGAGGGAATTCCTCTATCGGGACGGTAGTAGTCGCCAGAGCCGATGGTGCGGTCAGCGTTAAGGTGCAAGGCGATGCTAATGTTGAGGTGATTTACATAGACGATGGCTCGGATGATATCAGGCTGGAAGGAACCTTTGGAGACGTTGAGGTAAAGGCATCTAACATTACAGTTAGCACGATAGGAGCAAAGATTGATAGTGTTGCTGTCTCCGGCGACGCATCCAAGGTTATAGTAGATAAGGATTCAAAGATTGAAAACCTGAATGTTAATCAGGGCGCATCTAACACAAGCATAGAAGTAGCAGGAACCATCAGCACCGTTACAACACAGGCTTCGGAGACAGTCGTAACCGGAAGCGGAAAAATAGCCAAAGTAGAAGCAAAGGAAGGCGCTGACAATACCAAGATTGAAACTTCGAATACCCAAATCACGGTTGACAAAGGTGTTACAGGTGTAACAGGCGGCGGCGGAGCTACTGTTATTGGCGGCACTACTGCTACTAATAACAATGCCGGAACAGGATTAGTGTCTACAACACCCGCCAGCGGCGGTGGAGGTGGCGGAGGAGGCGGTGGTACCGTCAGCGTGCCGGTTAATACCATCAGCGTTTGCGGTGAAGGCAAT
>JABUEW010000107.1 GCA_013314855.1 Bacillota bacterium
GCAGGTATATTTCACCATCAATATACTCGTATCTTTTTTCGCTTGCTTCTGAGATTTTTAAAAACTCTTCATAGGAAACCTTCATACCGCTATATAAGTATTCTGCAGCACTGTCGTGTATCACAGAGTCACATTTATTTTTTTCACTATACTTGCTTTCTTCATTACAATTACCCTTTTCATTAGATTCATTCTTAGATATATTTTCCTTATATTGCACTAACATGGCGACCCTTTTTCCGTTTTTGGTAATTATAATGTCCTCCGTTTCCGAAAACTTAAGGTATTTACCGAAACTATTCTGTAATTCCGTAGTGGTAACAATCATAAAATTCACCTCTTCAATATTAATTTAGCTAATTATATAAATATTATACCTATAATATTTATATAATGTCAATAGATTAGCTAGAATAATATCTAATATGTGTTGGTATCTGTACGATTTATAAATTTTTAACTTGATGATAGTTGTATTGAGTGTTACAATAATAATAAATTATTATTAATAATAATTTATTATTCGCAGGTTTGAGTGAAGATACTGTTAATTTATGTGGGTTATTAAATAATTAAGGTTTTGACTTATTCTGTATATTTCCTGAAAGGGGAATGATTGGATGATAAAAGGTAAAGTTTTTATTAAATATTTATTTTCCTATTTAGCAGTACTTTTTATTCCAATTGTTTTGATTAGTATTTTTATTTATTCACAGTTTATTACGCAATTTAAAACAGAGGTTATTAATTCTACTACAGGAATGCTGTCTCAGATACGTGACTCTATGGATAAGCATCTTGAAAGCTTTGCGAGTATTACATCTAATATTTCGGTTAACCCACAAGTTACATTTCTTCTATCCAAGGACAATGTTGGCGAGTCGGACATATACCCCTACATACTTAATGCCATTAAAGAATTAAACAAATATAAAAATGCAAATTCTGTAATTGAAAATATTTTCTTGTTTATTAACAGTGAAAATATGGTATTAAGCGATACAAGTAAATATGATTTTTATGATTTTATTAATAAAATATACAGGTATGAGAATATAGGCGCTGAGGAGTTTAAGAAGGTATTGGGAAATATTAACAATGAAACTATTTTACCTTCTCAGACAGTATGGCAGGATAGCAGAAAGACTCAAATTATTTCTTATATCCATCCCTTACCTATGAGAGATCCTTTCCCTAAGGCTGTACTTATGATGACCATAGATGAAACACCTATAAAGCGTTCTATGGAGAATGCGTTAAGAGAATATGGGGGTTATGTTTGTGTATTAGATGTTAATAATAATATTATTATTTCTAACAAAATAGGTGACTTTCTTTTTGAGGATAATAAGAGAGAAACTCTACTGTCATTATTAAAAGAACAAAAAGATAGCAACTATTATATAACGCACGATGGTTTTGTTATTTCTTCAGTAAAATCCCAAAAGAATGATTGGAAATATATATCTATAATTCCGTCTTATAGAATACTTTATAAAGTTAATAGAATAAGAAAAATGATGATATTTATTTTAATTATAACTTTTGCTGTAGGGTTTATGGCAGTTTATTATTTTTCACGTAAAGGTTACAATGATATAAAGAGAGTCTTGAAGGTTATCAAAGATTATGAGCAATATGAACAATATGGTCAAAAAGAAAAATTGGAAGGTTTTAACAATGAATGGGATATAATTAACCATGCGATTGTAAAGTATATAAGTAAAAATAAGACTCTCCAGGAACGAATTTACGAACAAATACCCATGATAAAAAATAGTTTTTTCAGGCGTTTATTAAAGGGGCAGCTTTCGGACGAAAAAAGTGTAGATGAAATGCTTGCTTTCTTGGAGCTCAATAATATAAAAGGATATAAGTTCGGAGTTTTTATAATAGAAATCGACAATCATAATGTCAGCAATGTTTCCGGAAGCAAAGAACCGATACTGGAATTTGTACATGCAACTATAACTAATGTAATAGAAGAGTCAATAAAGCCGGACAGTTTTATATACACTATAGAAGATGAAATGTATAGAATAAATGCCATTATCGGTTTAGATAGTGGAAGGGATAATAATTTGTACCTTTTAACCATGATGCAAAAGATTAAAGAATCGATTAAAAGTAAATTGGGTTTTACTATAACTATTGGCGTAGGCGGAATTTGCCATAATATGGTAGATTTGTATGAGTCTTATAATGAGGCTTGCAAAGCTTTAGAATATAAAATTGTTATGGGAAGGGATTCCGTTATAAGTTATGATACTATTTGCAGACGATTAAATAAAAAAATAAGTTTTTCGTTTAAGCAGGAAAAAGAATTAATTAATTTTTTGAGAATGGGAGAATATGAAAAAATACAGGAAATACTGGATGATTCAATTAATACAATTAAAAGAGAGCCGGTTTCAATTGATGTAGTAAAATGTATTTATTTTGATATTGTAAATACGGCAATGAAAGCTGCTGAAGAGTTGAATATTGAAGATGAAATTGAATCCTTATTTTTGAGTAAGTTGAATGAAATGGAAACGGTGGATGAAATTTATAATGCAGTATCTAATTTCTATAAAACTTTATGCAAACAAATAAGGGGTGCTAAGATATCAAAGAATATTGAATTAAGGGACAAAGTGATTGAATATATAGATAAAAATTATAACGACAGTATGCTTTCCGTAGAAAAGATAGCTGATTATTTTTCAGTTTCACCTTCTTATCTAAGCAGGTTTATAAAAGACCATATAGGTTACTCCATTACTGATTATATCCATGAAGTCCGTTTGCAAAAGGCAAAGGAGCTTTTAAAAAATAGTGAAAAGACTGTTGCCGAGATAGCAGAAGAAGTTGGGTACAACAGTTTGCATAATTTTTCACGGGTGTTTAAACGCTATGAGAATATTACGCCTACAGAATATAGGGCATCGGCAAATCTATAATAAAATTATATAATAATAGTTACATATAATAATTAATAATGACACAAATTGTTTAATACGAATAAATTGTTAAATTTATATACATACATGTGTTGCCAACTATATCCGGCATGTCATTTGATTATTCTTAGAATTTGTTAAAAGCGAACATGAATTGGTACTTTACATGAAATATTCTTGTACACTATACTATATAAGGAAAGTTGAAAGAAAAGTTGGAAGGAAATCTTGAAAGAAAGTAGAGAGGAGAAGATATAGTTGGCATCGGCGAACACAAAGGCACTGCATGATTTATACCGCTCAAGGTATCTTTATATTTTAATTACTCCTGTTATAATTTACTATTTTATTTTTCATTATATTCCTATATATGGCGTAATTATTGCATTTAAAGACTTTAATGCAATAAAGGGAATACTTGGAAGCCCATGGGTTGGCCTAAAACATTTTAAGGCTTTTTTTGAATCGGTGTTTGCTTTTCGATTAATACGCAATACTTTAGCTATTAATATATATGATCTTGTAGCCGGATTTCCAGTCCCTATTATACTTGCTTTATTAATAAATGAGGTAAAGAATAAGTATTTTAAAAGAAGTGTACAAACTATAGTATATATGCCGCATTTTATTTCAGTTGTAGTAGTCTGTGGGATGATTGTATCCTTTTTATCTCCCAGCACAGGGTTTATTAATGGATTTATAAAGGCTTTGGGAGGGAAGCCCATACATTTTCTTGCAGAACCGGGATGGTTCAGGACGATTTATGTATTTTCGGGAATATGGCAGTCTGCAGGATGGGGATCAATTATATATCTTGCTGCTTTAGCAGGAATTGATATTGAGTTATATGAAGCTGCAACAGTAGACGGGGCAACAAAATGGCAGAAAATTAAACATATTACTTTTCCGGGCATTCTTCCTACCATAATTATAATGCTTATATTAAGAATGGGAAGTATTTTCAGCGTAGGATTTGAGAAAATTATGCTTTTATATAGCCCCTTAACCTATTCTACGGCAGATGTCATATCAACATATGTATACAGACAGGGTATTTTAAATGCTGATTACAGTTATACTTCTGCAATTGGTTTATTCAACTCGATTATTAACTTTTTAATGCTGATTACTGTGAACAGGATTAGTCGTGCAATCAGCGAAACTAGTTTATGGTAGAAGAGGTTATTGATTATGGGAACTGTAGGAATAAAAGAAACAGCAGGAGAAAGAATTTTTTATGGAATTATAATATTTTTATTGGTTATAGCGTGTGTTGTTGTACTATATCCTCTTATCCATGTAGTTAGTGTTTCTTTTAGTAATCCATATGCTGTTATGGCTAATGAAGTAGGATTGCTCCCTAAGGGTTTTACATTGGAAGGTTACCGGAGGGTTTTCCAAAATCCTGATATTTGGAGGAGTTATAGAAACACTATCGCTTATACTGTTGTGGGGACTTTTATTAACATTGTATTAACATCTGCAGGAGCTTATGCTTTGTCAAGAAGGGATTTTTATGGAAGAAAAGTATGGACATTTTATTTTACCTTTACTATGTTTTTTGGTGGTGGATTAATACCTACATATTTATTGATTCAAAAGCTTAAGTTAGTAGATACCTTTTGGGTAATGGTTATTCTTGGCGCAGTAAGTACTTGGAATATGATAATTATGCGGACATTTTTTCAGAGTAATATTCCTATATCTTTACAGGAAGCGGCAATTATAGATGGCGCTAATGATTTGAAAATATTTATAACTA
This sequence comes from Bacillota bacterium, assembly GCA_013314855.1. Taxonomy (NCBI): domain Bacteria; kingdom Bacillati; phylum Bacillota; species Bacillota bacterium. The sequence goes on from JABUEW010000107.1 coordinate 4,705, forward strand.
TCGTTATACCGTTATCTACCCCTATTTTAGCAGTAATGGTACTATTTTATGGAGTTGGACACTGGAATGCATTTTTTAATGCACTAATTTATTTGAATGACAGGGGTAAATATCCTTTACAATTAATTCTTAGAGAAATACTGCTTCAAAACCTTTTAAATGCCAGGATGGCAGAGGGTTTGGGTTCAGCTGCGGAACAGGAATTTATAGGAGAAAGCATCAGGTATGCATCCATAGTAGTAGCTACATTGCCTATAATGATGGTATATCCTTTCCTGCAAAAGTATTTCGTTAAAGGCATTCTTATTGGAGCGATAAAGGGTTAACCCCGGCGGCAGAGTAAATCAACGGTAAATAAATTAGTGAGAATATAAAACTATAAAACTTAAAAAATTTAAAAAGGAGGTTATGTTTGCATGCGATGCCAAAAAATTATAAAAGGATTCCACCGGAAATATTGTGGAATTTGTATAAGGATATTGGTATTTTTGCTGATTTTCAGTGTAATAAGCACCAACATGTTTTTAGAAAGTCTTGTTGTGCTGGCAGAAAATGTACAAATGCCAAATTTAGCAATAAATCCTGGATTTGAGAATGATTTGGCAAATTGGAAACTTACTATAAAAACTGCAACTATTGAAGTGGATAATACAGTATCCTATGAAGGCTCGAAGTCCTTGAAAGTGACGGCACAAAGTGGACAGAGAGGTGTAATTGATCAAGAGTACATTGCGGTTGACCCTAATAGTATATACTTACTTAGTGGTTATATAAAAACGGAAAATTGGACTCCAAGTACAGCTGAAGCAACACTAGAACTGTATTATTATGATTCTAACAAAACTTATATTACGGGTACTTACATGAAAGTGGTAGCACCGACAGGTACAAATGATTGGCAGAAGTTTGAGGTACCAGTTTTAAGTCAAGCTCCGGGAGCATCATATGTACGATTAAGGTTAAATGCCAATAAGGGAGTTGGAACGGTGTGGTTTGACAACATATCTTTTACAAAGATTGTTAACCCACAAGATCTTGCTTACATAACTGTTACGGCAGAAAAAACCCAATTAGAAACGGGAGATACCACAGTATTAAATATTTCAGGGGTACTGGGAGACGGGAGTGTTGCTGACCTTTCTCAGGCAGAAATTGTTTATATCAGTGATGCACCTCATGTAGCTACTGTAGAAAATGGGGTAGTAACTGCTATGGGTGCAGGGCAAGCAAACATTAATGTTAGAGTAACATTGAATGGAAAAACAGAACAAGCGTCGATCAGCTTTACAGTGGTCGGAAAAGTGTTGACTGTTATATACAATTTCAAGGATGGAATTGGTTCTACAATTGAAAACAATGGATGGAAAGTTGAAGAATGTACGTCATCATACAGGGATCAGCCTTATGGGATACAGGTACAGTCAAACAAAATTGGCGACTATATTAAATTTGCCATAAAAGTTCCTGAAGATGGGTACTATACGGTTAAATTTACAGGTGCGGGTGCAAGCGGTGGCGCTATTTCTGAATTGTTTATAGACAATATGTATGTAGGCCAAATTGATTTTTATTCAGCAGTATATATTCCTGCACAAGATCCCTTATTTCTTAAAACTTTGTGGCTTAGTAACGGTATTCATTATTTTACAATTAAAACCGTGGGTAAATCTCTTTCTTGGGGATATAACATGTACCCGGGTGAAATGGCACTTATAAGAAAAGAGAGTCTGCCCGTGCTTGAAACTGTAGAAGCTACAGTAAGCAAAACAGAGCTCGCTGTAGGGGAAACAGCAGTAATCACTGCTGTAGGAGTAATGAGTGATGGTTACAGGGACCTCTTGAGAGATGATGATGCAGTTGTGGAATATGTAAGCTCTGATATATCAATAGCTCAAGTTGATGGAAAGGGAATAATAACTGCCAAGTCTTCAGGAAATGCAGATATAACTGTAAAGGTTACCATGAACGGAGTTACAAAGGAGAAGGTATTTCAAATTACTGTAAATGATAAGGTATTGGAAACTGTAGAGTTTACACTTGAAAAAAACGAAATTCCTGCAGGTTTGTCAACAAAGTCGCAAATAAAAGCAAAGCTCAATGATGGCAGTGATGTTAACCTTAAAGATACTGAAATTGTATATAGGAGTAGTAATGAAGCTGTTGCTACCGTGAGTGAAAATGGTGTGGTAACTGCGGTAGCGGAAGGTACTGCTGTCATATATGCCGATGTGACCCTTGGGAATACAACTGTTACTGGTGAAGCTCAGATTTACGTCGTTCCAGTCAGACTTGAGGCTATTACGGTTACTATTAATAAAACCAGCCTTTTTGTAGGACGCCAGGCAGTAGTAACTGTAACAGGAAAAATGAACAATGGAACAGAAGCTGATATGGCAAATGCTGAAGTTGTTTTCAGCAGCGAGGATGAGTCTATCCTGTCGGTTGAAGAAAAGAACGAGGATAATGGGGCGATAACTGCCAGGTATGGTATTGTAACCGCTAAAAAACCTGGAAGTGCTAAAGTTACTGTTAATGTTACACTTGATGTGGTTACCAAAAGTGGCGATACTGATACTATAAAAGTTGAAAGCACTGAAGGTATTACTAACACTAAAACAAGAAGCACTTACTATACACCTGAAAAAATTGAAGCAGCGCGTGAAAATATTCAGCTATATGACTGGGCAAGGTCTATTAGAGACGGAGTTGTTGAAGAAGCAAACAAGTATGTAGACAAAGCAGAAATTTTGTGGAATATGGTGCCACCGCAGAGCATACCAAGAAGTATTACTGTTAATCCACAATATACATGCCCTGCATGTGGAGCGGATTTACGGGCAAAATACGGAAATTATCCATGGATTATGGATCCAATTAATGATCCATGGAAAGTTAAATGCCCAAATTGTGGTATAAGGTTCCCAAGCAACGATTTTGAAGCATATTACAAAAGTGGATTAAATGAAAATGGTATTTTTGATCCCAACAAAGCAGATCCTAACTACCTTAAAAATACTCTTTATCCTGAGAAAGGCGAAGATTGGGGAGTAGATAATGGATATGGTTGGATTGCTCCTAATGGGGTTAAACAGACATTTATAGCATATTATGCTCATTGGGGGATATGGTATTCAACAGGTATTATTCAAAGAGCTCTCGATGCTTTAAGAGATGCTTATATATACACAGGTGATATTAAATATGCTAGAACTGGAACAATATTGCTGGATAGAATTGCAGATGTATATCCTGATATGAACCTGGCAGTATATAAAGATGCAGATGGATACCGGAATTCTCACGGAGGGACAGGAGAAGGCAAAGTTGTAGGATGTATCTGGGAAACAACTTTGACGCAGTCTTTCCTTAAAGCTTATGATGCTTTCTTCCCTGCCATGGATGACCCGGAACTGATTAATTTCCTTATGAAGAAATCTGCCCAGTATGACTTGGATAATCCTAAAAATACTGGTGCATTAATACGGAAAAACATTGAAGATGGAATTGTAAGACAGATATATCCTGCAGTTAAAAGCGCTAAGATCCGCGGTAACTTTGGTATGCATCAGGCTTCTCTTGCACTGGCTGCAGTAGTACTGGACAGCAATCCTGAAACAAAGGAATGGCTTGATTTCACCTTCCAGGCAGGTGAATTTCTATCAGGACCCTACCGTATAACGGGAGGAGATATCATGGCTACATTGGTTAATAAAGTTGATAGGGATGGACACGGTAACGAAGCAGCACCCGGGTATAACATACTATGGTTAAGGCAGTTAAAACAAGTAGCGGATGTGTTGGACGGATATGATGGTTATCCTGGAGCAGACCTTTACCAAAATCCAAAGTTTATGAAGATGTTTTCCGGAATGTATCCCCTTATACTTTGTGAGCGTTATACAGCGCAGATAGGTGATTCGGGAGGAACTGGAAATACTGGGCTTGTTGTAAGCATATCAGATGCTGTGGAAGGATTTATGAAATTTGGGGATCCGGTTTTAGCTCAATTGGCTTATTTCTTAAATAATAATTCTGTTACGGGATTGCATGGCGGCATCTTTACTAAAAATCCTGAGGCTGTAGCTTTTGAAATACAAAAAGTAATTGATGAAAAGGGAAAACTTGAACTGGGTAGTGACAATTTACCAGGATATGGATTTGCTGTACTGAGGGATGGAAAGAATAACAAGCAGTTCTTTGGATATCAAATTCCTTTTGCTATACTCAGTGCCTTTGATAATACTGCAGGTTTTAAATTCTTTGAAAACAGTGGAACAATACAGTTTGAAGCGGATGCTCCAGGGCATCGCATAAGCTTTAAGTTCAATGTACCCAAAACTGATATTTATGAAGTTGATATTAATCCTTTCAAAGCAACAAGTTATGGAATTTATGACATAAAGATTGATGGAGAAAAAGTTGCCACTGTTGACTTTTATGGAGGAAGTGGAGCCAGCTCCAATCTGGAAGTTGTTGCGAATATGGAGCTTACTGAAGGGGAACACATTATTACATTTGAAGGTGCAGGTAAAAATGAAAATGCAAGCGGATATAAAATGGGTGTTATTCATATCATACTCTTTGACGAGGAAGCTCTCAGAATAAAGAATGACAGCAGCTTAATTGATACCCAAAGAGATTTCTGGATGTATTATGGCCGTACAAATACTTCGCATGCCCACAGGGACCAGCTAAATCTGGGTGTACATGCATATGGACTTGATCTTTCTCCAGATTTGGGATATCCGGAGGAAACTGGAGAGCAGCCTCACAGAACTGAGTGGGTAAGTAATACTGTAAGTCATAATACGGTAGTAGTGGATGGTACAAAACAAAAAGATTATTATGGTGGTTTCCCTCTACACTTTGACAGTACAGATATGGTAAAAATAATGGATGTTGATTCTAGTGGTGCATATGACCAGACTGAAATGTATAGAAGGACTGTCGTCATGGTCAAGGTTAATGAAGAAATCTCCTATGGTGTGGACTTCTTCAGGGTTGAAGGAGGTAAAGACCATTATTACAGCTTCCACGGGGCAGAAGCTACAGTGACTGCCGAAGGTCTTAATTTAGTGCCGCAAGCAGATGCCAATGGGCAATATGTAGGAACTTACGCCGGGAGAGATGTGGAATTTGGTGTGAGACCTGCCAATGACAGTGCACCTGGATGGGGGTATAAAGGATCAGGATTCCATTGGCTCAAGAATGTTGACAAAGATGAAAATCCTGGAAATATTTTCAGCATAGATTGGGATATTATAGATACAAGAAAAGTACTTCCTCAACCTATGGATATTCATCTAAGACTTACAATGCTGGGCGAGTATGACGATGTAGCCATCATGGATGGTCAGCCCCCAAAGAAACCTGGCAACCCTGCATGGCTCAAATACATGATAGCTCACCGCAGCGGAGAAAACCTTAAGAGCACATTTACAGCAGTTATAGAACCTTATAACGATTCAAGGTATATTGAATCCATAAGTGAAGTTCCGGTGACAGTAAACGGAGAAGCAGCTGTTGGAGATGTGAAAGCAGTAAAAGTAGTACTTAAGGACGGACGTACAGACTATATAGTAAGCTCTTTGGACAAAGACACTGTTTATACAGTGGATGGGAAGTTCCAATTTAAGGGATTCCTTGGAGTTTACTCGGAAAAAGGCGGAAAGCAAGTATACGGATATGTAAACGATGGGACTATAATTGGGAATATAGTATCTGAATTGCCGGCTGTTGTTGAAGGTACAGTAAAGAGCTTTACCAAGGAATTAAGCATTAATAATGAGCTTACAATTAAAATAGCAAATGATGTTAACGTAGATAAATTAGTAAATGAATTAATAGGTAGATTTATTTACATTAGAAATGACGGTTTACAGAATGCAGCTTATAAGATTAATGGAATTAAGACAGTTAACGGAAATGAAGTGACAATTGATCTGGGAGCAACTACTTTAATTAGAAGTTACATTGATTCAAAAGATATGTCGCAAGGCTTTAACTACAATATTGCAGAAGATAACACATTTGTAATACCTATGTCGTTTGAACATAATAAATCCGATGTATCAATTGAGCCGGAACCGGAACCCGAGCCTTCACCGGAGCCAGTTACACCACCTGGGCAACAAACCGGAACTGGAAAACCTACTAAGCAGGAGGTAAAAGATAAGATAGAAGAAACGTTTAAAAATATTGAAACAGAGGATAATGATAAAATACTAGAAACCATAAAAGAAATTGTTGAGCATACAGAAGACCTTAATGTAGATGAAAAGGAGAGTTTGAAAGGTGACTTAAGAGTCCTTGTAGAAAAAACTTTGGAGAAAGTATCAGTTGTTGACGTAAGTAAACTTGCTGAAAAAAGTGGAAATGTAATTATAACAGAGATTGAAAACAAAAAAAAGATAGAAATAGACGATAGTGCAATTAATGATGTTATAGCTTTAATAGAAAAAACTTTTGAAAGCATTGCAAATACGTTTGAAAGAAAAGGGTTTAATGAAATATCGGAAAAGGTTGTTTCGAAAAACAAGGAAATAAGATTTGCCAGTGAAGCAAAAAAAGAACTGAATTTCGAGCTTACTGTAAAATCAATTGATGGACTTTCTTCGAAAGGAATAGCCCTTGTAATAGATGCAGGTGTAGATAAAGAAAAGGTTAATAGTATATCATTTGTAATTCCTCCAAAAGCATTAGATTTAGAATATATAACGAAGTATTTAAAAGACATGAAGGAGGAAATCAATGATGATGAAGAAATAAAGGGAAGAAAAGTATCAATTGTAATTAAAAAAGTAGAAGAAAAGGAAAGCCAAAAATATGAACAAGCAGCAAAAGTTAGAGAACAAGGAAACGCTACATTTTCACCTGTATCTGAAAACTTTGATTTATCTGTTATGTTGCTTAAAGGCGGTAGCAAAACAGATGATAATAATAGCAGGAGTAAAGAAGGAATAGAAATAGAAAAATTTAACGAGAAACTGGCTATAGAGATACCTTTAAAGGAAGAAGTATTGAATAACATAAACAAAGAAAAGCTTGGAGTTTACCGCTACAATTCTGAAACTAAAGCATGGGATTATGTAGGGGGTAAAGTAAATCCAAATACAAAAAAAATATCGTTTAAAACTAACCATTTAAGTGTATATGCAGTTTATGAGTACAATAAAACTTTTAAAGATATTGAGAAAAACTGGGCAAGAGAATATATAGAAGTACTGGCAGCCAAACATATAGTACACGGCGTAAATGATGAAAGTTTCCAGCCTGACAGGAATGTTACAAGGGCAGAATTTACAAAAATGTTATTAGAGACATTGGACCTTGTAGATCCAACTGCAAAGGCGACCTTTACTGATGTGGATGAAAATGCATGGTACTATAAGTATGTAGCATCAGCTCAGAAATTAGGAATTGTAATGGGGACAATAGGAAACCGCTTTAAACCTGAAGAAATAATCAATCGGCAGGACATGGCGGTAATAGCTTACCGAGCTGTTAAAGCTGCAGGAACAAGTCTACCTGAAGTAAAAGAGTATAAGGAGTTTACTGATAGTGATAAAATTGCAAATTATGCAAAAGAGGCTGTTAAAGCATTGCAGCAGGCGGATATCGTTGAAGGTACCGGTAGGAACATGTTTATGCCGAAAAATAATTCTACAAGGGCTGAAGCAGCAAAGATTATATATAAATTAGCCCAACAACTTTAATATTATTGATTATACTGGACAACAAGCAAAATTTAACAATTTTGCTGTGTTAATAAAAAATTATTAAAACTATATTAAATTTATAAGGAGGATGTTAGCATGAACAAAAAACTATTAAAGGCACTTTGTTTACTAATGGCTATGTTTATGTGTGTTGGAGTACTTGCTTCATGTGTTAAAAAACAAACTGCAGAATCAAAAACTGAACCTCCAGCACAAACACAACCTAAGGAGGATACTACAACAAAGAAGGAAGACACCAAGCCTAAAACTCCTGAAGAAATTCTTGCATCAGGTGATTTGATTAAACCTGATCCAAACATTAAATTCCCAATTTCAGAAAAACCAATTAAGCTTAGATTCATGAAACCATATATTATGTATGATACCGAATATGGAGAATTGGCAATCCTAAAGGATTATGCCAAAAAAACCAATATTGAAATTGAATGGGATATTCCTCCTCAGGCTAATTTTAAAGAAAAGTACACCCTGGCAATGAATACAGGAAATCTTCCTGACGCTGTAATAGCACCTTTGGATGTTGAGAAATACGGACAGCAGGGTGCATTCATCGACTTGAAACCTATTATTGAAAGTTATATGATTAACTTAAAAAAGGCTTTTGAAAAATACCCCTATGCAAAAAAAGTAGTTACTACCGATGATGGTAAAGTTTACAGTATGCCTTATATATATCAGTTTGTAGCAGGAAATAATGTAATGATGGTTAGAAAAGATCTTTTGAATAAATATAATCTTGAAATGCCCGTAACTACTGAGGATTGGTACAACGTAATGAAAACATTAAAAGAAAGGGAAGGAATAACTCCTTTCAGCGGTTATGGCGAAAGCGGTAAAGGGATGAACGCTGCCATCAGTATGATTGCGGCATGGGGTGTCTACCCTCATGGGTTATATATAGCTGAGAAATTGTATCCGAACGATAATAAAGTACACTATGGACCTATTGAGCCACGCTTTAAAGAAGGGATTGAGTGGTTGAGGAAACTTTATGCAGAAGGTTTAATTGATCCGGAAATTGTGACCAACGATTCAAAAGCGTTCCAGGCAAAGGCTCTTCAAGGAAAGGTTGCATGCTGGCGAGGCTGGATAAATAGCGATATGAATGTTTTGAATACAACAGCCCAAAAAGAAGGAAAAACTGAAGATCAATTTGCTGTACGTGAAGCACCCATAATGAAGGGACCATATGGTGATCAATTCCACATGTGGCCCGATAATCCGGTAATTCCCAATGGCATGGTAATAACTTCTACAAACAAATACCCCAAGGAAACTGCAATATGGGCAGACTATTGGTATGGCGAAGTTGGACAAACATATGTATATGGTGTTGAAGGTGTGACCTACACAATTGTAAACGGTGAGCCGAAGTGGACTGATTTTGTTCTGAAAAACCCTGATGGCAAAACCATGAATGAAGTCAGGGGCATGGTAACCTTCGGAAGAAGTATATGGCCTACCATATTCCAGCCCTGGAGCCTTACTGCTGCAACAGTGCCAGAATACGTTGAAGTTGACAGAAAGAAGTACCGTGATCCTGAAAAATTTGTATTACCAATAGTTCCAGGACTATCATTCTCTGCGGAAGAGAACAGTCTGATTAGTCAAAAACTTACAGATATACAAACTTATGTAGATGAGGCATTAGTGAACTTTATATTAGGCAAGAAGCCTATGAGCGAGTGGGATAACTATGTTTCAACTGTAAAAGATATGGGCATTGACAAAATTATTGAAATTTATGAGAAATCTTATGAAAGATGGAAGAAGAGATAAGAAGCAGAGGTAAGATGAGAAAAAGTTAAAAGAAAAGCTTGAAAGTAGAGAAAAGGGAAATTAAAACAAAACACGTTTTAGCCAAAAAACCTACCCCTTTTAAAGGGGGTAGGTTTTTCTGGCTTTTACTCATGCAAATATCTCTTCCAGCTCAATTCCAAGGCCTTTGAATACGGCTGATTCGACTCTGTCGCTGCCTTTATAGCCTCGCATGGTTTCAATGTCGCCATCATTGAAACCATAAACATATGCTTCTTTGGAATCTGTATTTACAATCCAGTATTCTTTTACTCCTGTCAACATATATAAGTTTAATTTCTTGATTAAATCCTTAACCTTTGTCGATTCGGAGAGCACTTCCACAACAAGGGTGGGTATACCTTTGTACCTGCCCTTTTCGTCAATATTTTCTTTATCACAGATAACCAGGATATCCGGCTGTACCACATTAATATTGTCCTTTGATTTATATAAGGTAACATCAAAAGGAGCGCTTAAAGGTTCGCATTCTTTACCTCTAAACCAATTTGCAAAAGCAGTAAGAATCTCCTTTACTGCCTTTTGATGTGCGTAAAAAGGTG
>JABUEW010000108.1 GCA_013314855.1 Bacillota bacterium
ACTACTACGTAGCGATGATACCGGCTTTTGACACCGATGCAGACTATATCGAATACTATATCTCTGCAAATATCCTGGGCAAAGAAACTAAAACAAATATTCTTACCGTAAACCTGGTGGATATGTCCATTGACCCGTTAGAGGGAATTGATGACGGCACCGGGGAAGGTGAAGTGTCAATAACCGCATCCTCGCCTACAAGATATTTCAATGACATAGCAGCCAATGACGGATATTTTGCCGGGGTTGACCTGGACAATAAAGCCTTTGACCTGGCAATCCCTGAAAAAGGCAGAAGCACCTGGCCTGCGGTTAATTCCAAGTGGAATCAGCCGCGTTCCGAAGGGACCAACCCGCATAAGGGTCTTGACTTAGATATAAGAACCGGTAAAACAATAGTTCCAATGCTGAATGGTGTAGTATTTTATGTACAAAAAAATGCAGGAGACAACAATTATGTTGCAGTACAATACGATTTGCATGGAAGCAACCATAGTGGCTCTGCAGATATGATCGTGTACTATTTCCACATTAACCCAAAGGATGGACTTACTCAAGGAGCCTCGGTTACAGCAGGCCAGACAGAGCTAGGGACTGTAAATTCTCTAAACCACCTGCATATATCGATGCGTGATTTTAGTGACCTAGATCTTCCACAGTATTATTTCTTCAAGGATGCGCCAGGCATGGATGCAGGATACAGGGTTGATTTGGTTCACGGCCCCCAATATTCAGGAAGAACAGTAACCTTTAGAGGATATGTTTACGATCAGGGTGGTTCTGCCCCATTACAAAGCGTATATATCAACTATGTAGATGACAATAACAGGTCGAGAAGGGCGCAGATGACACGCTCAGGGGATTACTACAGCTATACCTTCCCCAGTGACTTCAGCGGGTGTCCGGTTGCCTATTACCTGGAACTGTACAGGTCAGGGCTCCCCTATGATATGAAAGCCTTCAGTCCCGCCTACTACAACATATATTATGATGGCAGCCAGTATGTATCTACCCGCCCGCCATGGTCCGCATGCTATGACTATTTAGTACCTTAATATAAGCTTGACTAGGCAAATATTTCCTGATTATAATATAGCTGACATGTAAATTTACGATCTCTTCCGGCGTTAAATTTAAAAAAGGTGGGTTTGGAATGCTAAGAAAAAGGATTGCAACATCCTTACTTTTACTGGTGCTTTTTATAGGAATGCAGGGCTGCAATAGTATTCTGCCTGAAGATATCGCTGAACCGGAGGATAATGATACTATCGATGCACAAGTTGAAATACCTGCTGAAAATAATGAGGAGGAAGGTGAGATACTATATGATGGAGAAAGCATAAATTTTACCGGGCCTCTGACAAGTAATTATATGGATGAAGTAAACATATATGCAATATGTACTGCCGGCTTTCTAGGTCTTTTTAACAAAATGACCAGCAGATTGATTGAATGGCCCGATTTTTCGGATTTATTGCAGAATATATTTGACGCCGTTGATATGGATACCGAGGACCTAATTGATAAAGAAGATGTTTTTGTTAATGAGGTTTTGTTCCAGAAAATTAATCATCTACCTGAAGAGAAGCTGGCAGAACTGCACAAAACAAGAATAAAATATAAATTTCTTGAGATCGAATACAAAGATGTAGTTAAAATACCTCTTGAGAGTAAAACTATTTCAGCCAACAATATAGTTGTTTTCCACAATCCGGACAAAAACATCCTGGAAGTGTATTTTGACAGCGACGACGCTTATGTAAAATATGAAGTAAAGGGATTTGCAGAGGATTTTATCAGATGGCATGATGATTTCTTGAAAAGAGAGATTGAGCAGGTAATGGAAGGTGTAGATTAAGAGGAAAAGGGTCAGGTTGCGATAGGGGACGGTTCTCCATCTGCTGTATCTTGAGAGACTATGGGGGACATGGCAAGAGGACGGCGTTGTTGACAACATACAAAATCAAACAACCAACGATGCAGCAGACATGCAAAAACCTGGCATAGCGTTACACTAACTCTGTCACCTGACACAGACACATATCGTTTATCTGCATAGGGCAGCTCATGTCACCGGCCTTTTCTAATTGTATTATAACGTATATCCTTAAACGCAAATTAGGAGAAGATTAGAGTTTGATTAGAAAAAGGATTAGATCTAAATTAAAGGAACTGGTGGATTAACCAACCAGTTCCTTTAATTTCTATAAAGGTTTTGCTAGTGACCTAAATTTTGTACAAACAATACAACACTAATTGGTTAATCCAGGAAGCTCAACTGAATATAGTTCGGCTGCAACAGTGCTTCTATCAGCAGCTGGGCCAGTTTGCTAAGGGGTGGAATGATTACCTTAATACATTCTATGGTTCTTTCTACAAACCCCTTAATCCTGGAACATTTTTTAACCAGAGTTTTTACCCCGACATCCTTTAGCTTTGTACAGCTAAGCTTAATGGCCTTAAACCAGGTGATTAGATTATGCGTCATAAATACCATCCATAGGAAGGTGTAGATGCCATAGAATTTACGGGTTCTAAGATTCTTAATACCATACGTATTCTTTGCCATCTTAAAGAAAGCCTCTATGGTCTGGCGACCATTGTAAAAGTGAAAAGCTTCCACTGAGGAGAGTTTCTCTCTACCAATATTGGTATATAGAATCGTATAGATAAGTTCTCCTTTTGTATCGAGTATTTGAACCAGTATTCTTCGCACCCCGTTTTTTAAGGGTGGCAATTCTACCACCCAGGTAGCTTCATCAACCTTAGTGTAGCATGCAAAAGGTACAGTTTCTGCAATTTTGGCAGCCTGCGTAGTAGAGTACCCCTTTACTACAAACTTAAGCCCTTTTAAGCTTGCAAGATACGCAATGTTTTTTAAAGCACCATAACCACTGTCTGCCCGGATGATAAGCTTGCCTTGACGGATTTGGTCGGGATATTTTACTAAAACAGCTTCAACTAAATCCTTTAGTCGGTTCTGACAGTGCGTATTGCCCGTGTCCAGGTAAAGGGCTATAGCTTCGGAATATTCACCGGCAAAGGCAGCAGATATTTGGTAACCGGTTTTACCCCTTTTTCTAGGGAAGTAGCCTTTATCGCTAAACTCATAAGTCTTACCACCTGCTATTAGGCCGGACATATCGATATCTATTACTACATCATTATTAGAAGCTGTGGAAAGACTGTATTTACTGAATAACTCATTATGGATATTTTCAAGCTGCTTTATGTTTTCATCATCGGTGCGAGTGAGCAGGGTATTAATCTGTGACTGGTCGGGGAAGTGTTCCATTCCCAGTAAATTTGCAGCCAGTTTCTCAGGACCTAATACCTCATTAATGTCTTTGGTATACTCACAGCCCATGATAACAGAGGCAATTATGGTAAGTAATTTCTGGTAAACAGAGTACTTTACTTCTTTCATCTTAAGGCTGAAAGCCTTAAGCGGAGCGAAAAAGCCGGTATCCAGGCCAAACTGTAATACAGATGCCAGCCAAGCGGAAGTAGTTTCATTCTTGCAATCACTAGTTGAAGTTGTTATCCTATCCATAGGGTAATACCACCTTTCGATTAGTGTTGTGATGAATTACTACTTCGATAGGCAGCGGTATTGCCCTCTTTGCATTTATTGGCCTGTTTACCAAGGTAATATTACCCATACTTTACGATGATGTTTGTACGAAATCTAGGTAGTGAATATGAAATTGCATAGGCTACAGATATAAATGCTATAATGATGAGGATTTTTAAAGTGGCTCTCTTTAACTTCAAAACTCGTTTTTTATCATTATATGTAAAAAACATAAAAGAATAAAGGATAAAATAGATGCAGCCTAAAAGGAGCATAGTTTTACCCGCATTGACGAGAATATACTTGTAAACATCAATCATTTGAATCACCCTATAACAGATAGAAAAGTCTAAAGTCTTTGGCCAGGAAGTCACAATATGCTAGGATCCTTTGTTTGCATTATATCAAAAAATACCAGGCCCATCATTAAAATGTCGTTTATCTACCTTCTAAGCTATAAATATAAAAATTTTCAAAAAGCTGGAACATTTTTTGTATTAGTAACGTCTTATAAAAGGACAAATATTAATAGATCCCAAATAAAATCTGTTCATTGAATCAATTCATTGAAAAAAAGGTTATTCGTATCCTTGACAGGAAAATTTTTGTCAACAACGTAAAAGAGAATACTTTATGAATGAAAAGTTCCCGTTCGTGAGTACAAAGGTCGTTTTTACGAGTGAAAATGGGGCTTTCATGAAATTTCAGTAAAAAATTATAAAAAATGGTGTATAATATTAGGCACACAGACATTCTAGGAATAACACAAAGATGTTTTACCGGCAAATGATAGAAAGTAGGGGGTTGGACAGGGGGAGCTATCCTGAGGGGGGTGTTCTTTTGTCCTCTTTAATTACGGATAAAAAGCAAAAAGTTTCTCTTGTATGTGGCGGAGAACAGATTTTGCTTGATCAGGACGAAATAGTGATGTGTTGCATAAGAGGTAAACAGATAAAAATTTATATGAAAGACGGCAAAGTTTACACCTGTTACGGCAACCTGAAAAAGATAGGGCAAAAGCTTACCGAAGGCAGTTTTTTCAGGAGTCATAAATCCTACCTGGTAAACGTCAGCTTTATAGAGAAGATTACCAGCCAATATGGAGAAAGGGAAATAGAATTCAATTGCATAAGAGAAAGAGCAGCGCTCAGTAGGAGAAAGGCAAAAGAGTTAAAGAAGCTGCTTGAATAAAAACCGTTAAAACCATAAGATCGACCGATGAAGCCGTGAAAGTGACCGTTTAGGATGTAAATTCGACCGTTTAGGGAATACAGCCTAAAAATGTTTAAAAATGGTGGTATAATATGGACAAGAAAAGCTCATCAGGAAGTGTGTATACATAAGGTAAAAAACAAGCATCCCCACCAATGTATACATCTTTTCGCAGGACTATACATTGGCAGGGACTCACCCTTTACCCGAAAGAGACGGGCAGGGAATTAACTTTATTATACCTCCCTCTCCAGTCTCTGTAAAGGTAAAGGAGATTGTTGTAGGGAGAGGTGGTGCTTATGAGGGTAATATGAATGTAAAAGAGTTGTAATATCTATGGATAAAATGCTGAAGAGCTAGTATTAAATTCCAAAGGAGGAGATCTAGTGAAGAAGGCTTTTAGTATTATTTTAACACTGTGTTTTATTCTGTCTTTAAGTGTGAATGCTCTTGCAGTAGAAACGAATGATGAAGTTACACCTAAAGGTTATTGGGAGTATTGGAAAATCGATGATAAAAAGAAGAATTATGACGAAGAGCCGATAGGTAATTGGGAACTTGTTTATGTAGGAACACCAGCTAAGAAACCAGGTGAAACTGATACAGTTACTGCATCATTAACACGCAGTGCAGAAGTAACTGGCTCAATACAAGTGCCTGTTAAACAAATAGCGGCATCAGTAAACGTTACTTTAGGAGTAGGATACACTGTAGGAGGCTCACGCACATCAGCTCCGCTTGATGTTGGCGAATATGTAAAAGGATATGCACGTCCAGTTGCTTCTATCCATAGGGTAACTCAAAGAAAGTATATTCATATGGACGGTGAGGACATTCCAACTAGTGAAATTGCATATGCTTATGTTAAAGAACCTACAGCTGTTACAATTAGAATAGAATACTATAAATCTACAAAATCCTTAGACAATAGATCTTTAAATGATAAACCCCACAAAGTCGAAACTTTCATTATAAAAAATGGTATATGTGAGAAGCTTTATGAATAATATTGTATGATAGAATGGGGTTCATGCTAATTAGCATGAACCCCATTCTATCAAGTGAATTTATGATATAATAAATCGTGTACCTTATATTTTTGGAGGTGAAGGTTGAAAAAGAAGGTTGAAGGTTGAAAAAGAATAGTAGAGATTGCCTATTCACTTAAGGGCATAGCAAACAAGCCATCTTGCGGTGGCCTAAAAATTGAATATGTATATAAAATTAGGTTATTCAGTAGCTGACTTAATTCTATAGCCCTGGTATTTTGCTATTAAAACAGCCTGCTCTACAGTAATCTCCCGATCGGCAGGAAGAATGTCAGATTTCCTATAAAGTTCAGCATTATAGGGTTCATTATTCTTCAACATGTTGTATAATGCCGTTAGAAGCATTCTTGCTATTGCAATGATTGCTTTCTTGTGACCGCGACGCTTTCTTAAACGAAGGTAACGGTTACGGATTTCTGGATGCTTTTCACTTTTAACCACAGAATTAGCACATTGGACTAAAAGTGGCTTGATGTAGCATCCGGCTTTGGAAACCCGGACAGACTTTTTCTTCCCTGCACTTTCATTGTTGGTAGGTGCAAGACCTGCCCAAGAGCATAAGTGCTTCGCCGAAGGAAAAGACTCCATGCTTACGCCAATCTCTGAGATGACTGTGATTGCAGAGAATATGTTGTTAAATGCTGGAGCGGTTAGGATTAGGTCGAGTTCTTGCTGATAGGGACCGGCGAGCGCAAGAATCAGTTTTTCTAACTCTGTTTTCCGGGATTCCAAATCTTCAAAGTGCTTTTTGATAATCTTTAATTTACCAGCCTGTGATGGGGTAATGTAACCATCAATAGCGAGCTCCAATTCGGGAATTTTGTCCGTCATAGAGCCATGAATTAAGGGTTCAATATCAAATGAAGTATCCAGAGGATTTTCAAGAATCTTATCCAGAATTCTTTTGGAACTTTTACCAAAAGTGTCCGAGACAACGTTTCCCAATTGAATGTTGGAAACCGTGAGACAGTTTTGAAGGCGGTTCTTTTCACTGGACATAAAGCAGGTTAGTTTGTAACGATAGCGCATAAGATCACGTAGCTGGCGAATATCAGCGGGAGACATAAAGCTACCGGCAACAAGATCATGCTTAAACAGGTCAGCAATCCATTTCGCATCTTTCTTGTCAGTTTTTTTACCACGAATAGCCTTAACATACTTAGGATGTGCAAGTACAATAGAACAATCTTTTTCCAAGACGTTGTACACTGGAATCCAGTATTTACCCGTAGATTCCATACAGACATCCTTACAATTAGATTCAAGTAGCCATTGTAACAGCTCTTTCAAACCTTTCGTGTAGGTAGAAAAGCGATGGCTCTTGTAGGTGGTAACACCTTGTTTATTGGTGGAAGCGATGCAGGCTACAACAAAAGTTTTGTGAACATCAATTCCACAGCAGACTTTATACACGATTTTTAAAGCCATAGGGACTCCTTTCTGAACTGGAAAGTTCGAAAAAATTATAGGGAGATACGGCATTGACTGACTGCCTAGCATTTAAACGAGATTGTTTAAACAAAGATAAGGTTACGTACTCAAAGGTACACTTATTTGTGCTTGAAAAGGCGGTCTACACATATAATTATGCGGTCACTCTGCAAGCAGAGCAGCCCACTCACCTCCCCGTGATTTGTAGTATACCGAGTTCCCTATGGGCTTGATTATAAAATAAATAAAGCTCAAAAGCACCTTTTCATTACGTTTTGTGCCTTGAGCGAAGCGAAAGGAATGAATATAATTATGAAAATTCAAATTTGCATAGTTATATTATTGAATATTATACTAGTGGCCTTATTCTCTGGTTGTGCAGTAATGTCTGAGAAACATACACATCAAGGGATTGAGCATGAAATGCTATATGACTTTTGTAATGATCACAATATTATACTATTAAATGTTGAGCCAGTTGAAAACACTTCGATTATAGCATATAAAAAAGAAAATGAATATGGGATTATGAAACTGTTCTTAAGTGAGCAACCAAATACAATAAGTTTCATAAAAAACTCGGTTAGTATTGATGATAATTCACATCAGATTGCCTTTTTACAGCTTGATTGTGCAGAACGCAATTATATTGCTTTGTTTTTGTTAAATAAAGAAATAGCACAAAACGCGTCAGTAATAACAATTGAATTTGAAGATAAGATAAATCCTTATAAAATATCAGTTACTACAAGAGATAAGGACTCGGTGATAATTCCTTACTCTAGTGAAAATGATTTAAGAAATATTTCTGGAGTTACTATAGAAAATATCAGTGGTAGTGTAATATATGAGACAGGGGGAGAGACAGAGGGATAGGGACTTGTCTGGCGGGAAAACAGCAGAAAGCAGTATGCAAAAACAGGCTCAAACTTGAAATATTCCCTGGTTGCGATAGAGGACGGTTATCCATCTGTCGCATGTTAAGAGATTATTGGGTGCACGACAGGGAAGACGGAGCTATTGGCAACATGCAAAATCAACAATGCAACAGACATGCAAAAATTTGACATAGTCACAGGAATGTATATTTGATGGAATTAAAAGAGGGGTACGGTTTGCCAATCAGACAAAATGAGAGGATAACCGGAATAATATAGAGGAATTATTTTTAAGGCATAGCATGACACTAACTCCGTCCCTTTGACATATATACAAGTATGAACATATATCATTTAAAGGAATGATCTTATGAAAGATGTCGATATTTTTGTATCAAAATGGAAAAATAATCATGAAAAAGGAATCGTAATCTATTTAATTAAATACATTACCCCTATGGCTGTTTTACTAACTTTTACCTGTTTTTTCTTTTCTTATATAAATGGTACTATTTACTCTGATGCTTTTTATAGCCTTATTAGGTATAATGTACTTTTCCTTATATTCTTTACATTATTAATTTTATATGATTGGTTTAGTTCTGAGAAAAAATATAGGAGACTGCGATAGGAGACGGCAGACTGTGCCAAAATAGAAAATCATGCTAGATTATTGCCTATTGAATCGCGGCCCTAACTAAGCGTCCCCTATTCAAATAATTGTCAATATGTAGGTAAAAGAGGTTGAAAGAGCAAGATACTCCTTTCAATCTCTTTAATATTTCCTTAATTCCTAATATATTTATTATTCTTTTCATGTTATAGGCTAAAAAGGCCAAAGAGGCCTCCGTCTTCACTGACTCTAAGCCACGGGTCAGAAAATACGATAATCCCCATCCCCTTTTCACAGTCCCAAAGGGGTGCTCTACAATCATTTGCCGGGTTTTATATAACTCCTTACTTTCACTGGTCCGTTGATCAACAGTGTCAAGGAAATCCTGGTCTATATGCCTCGTGATAATACGTCCCTTTTTCACCTTTTGTACACAAGTCCTTATACTCACATCTTTTGCAAGCTTCACTATTTGCGTAATTTAATCTCTTTGTCTTATCATTAATAGCCTTTTTTCTAGTACAGCTTAGTTCATGTCCGGCAGGACAGATGTAAACATTCTTTTCTTTGTTGTACATAAATCTATCAGGGTAGAATTCCCGCTCACCTGTCGAGTTTGAAAAGACCTGCTTTGCAACATAGGTTTCTATGCCTTCCTTCTCACATGCTTTAAGATCATCTGCATTGTAATACCCCTTGTCCGCAAGGGCCTTGATGCTATCTACTTCTAAAGCATCCATTGCCCTTTTTCCCATCTTGCTTAACTGACCATGGTCTGACGGGTTATTTATTGCATCACAATCCACTATAAGACAATGCTTGTTATCTACTGCAGTTTGAACGTTATAGCATACGTCCACTCCGTTGTTGTTTACACTCATTAATCTTGCATCTTTATCGGTAGTTGATATCTCATTTATCTCCTTGTCCTCAAGTTCATCCAGATAGCGTTGGTAAGTTTTTTTACGCTCTGTCAACTCCCTAATCCTCATCCTGATTTCTTCTTTATCAGGCTTCCGGCTGCTTACCTCATTGGCGTCGTTTGTATCAAGCTCATTCATGTACTCATCAAGTTTTTCATCGATGTATTTTAGTTTCCGGTTAAGGCTCTTTTTGTTGAAATTATTCTTCTTTGAATTAGAAGCTCTAAATTTTGAACCATCAATCGCTATAACTTCCTTGCCAAACAAATCCCAGCCCTTACACAAGGATACCAATTCATGAAACACCTCGTGTATAGCCTCTTTGTTTTGTTTCCTAAACTCAGCAATTGTCCTATGGTCAGGTTTTAATTTTCTAAGAAGCCATATAAGTTCAATATTCCTACCGGCTTCCTTTTCAAGGTCCCTTGATGATACAATTTTGTTCATATACCCGTACATAAACAGCTTGAGCATATCAGCCGGGTTATATCCAGGCCTGCCGGTACTGGCGGGATTAGCCCTCATAAAACCTAGCTCCACTAAATCCAATGAGTCTACAAAAGCTTCTATTACCCTAACAGGGTTGTCTTCGGTTATATAATCGTCTAAATATTCAGGGTAAGCTATTCTTCTTTTTCTACTTACGCCTTCGATATATCTCATAATTCCACCCTCTTTCTTTTTAACGAGTGGATTATACCACATATCGAGCAATTTATACTAACCAATTACTGGAGTATCGGCACAGTCTGACGGTTCTCCATCTGTCGCATCCTGAGAGATTATGAATGAAGAACGCGACGAAACATTTATTGAGCTGAAGGAAAAGGCAAATGTTATAGATTAAGATGAATAAAATCTTGAGGAATTAGACAAAAGAACCGTCCCCATGTCTGCCATTTGCAGGACCGTAGGTAGCCATGCGGGTACTCATCCTTCTGGAATCGAACCTCCTGGTTATACTGCAGTAACAAGTACTTCATGGCGTAATGTAGATTAATATACAACATAGGGTCTACGGTTGATTTACCCGTAGGCCCTATTTATAATATATGATATAACAGATGGTATTAGAATAAAGTGGTTTGATGATGGATAAAACAGTGCGTTAAGGCTGAGAAGGTAGAGTTTTGAAATAGATACTATTATAGTAGAGGGGGAGTACATACTTGGGATTTAGTATTGGATTTAACAGTCTAGGGTTAGTGAGTTTTATTGTAACACTTATATCTCTTTTAGCTATAGCCATTATTTATAGTCGTATTAAGCAAATTAACTCTATTATGTTTTGGCTTGTAAGCAGCATTGCTATACTTATAGT
The DNA here is from genome assembly GCA_013314855.1 of Bacillota bacterium. Lineage (NCBI taxonomy): Bacteria > Bacillati > Bacillota > Bacillota bacterium. The sequence continues at coordinate 11,002 of JABUEW010000108.1, forward strand.
CTCTTATTTAATATCTATAGTTTTATTTTAATGATTTAATGCACGGTCCCCAATATGCGGGGAGAATAGTAACTAGAGGATATGTTTATGATGAGAGTGAACGTCAAACACTACAAAGCGTAGATATGAAAGCCTTCAGTCCTGCCTACTACAAATAACGTAACACACCGCTTTACAAGCCTTATCCCATTTGTTTAAATTTGAATTAAAGGAACTGGTGGATTAACCAACCAGTTCCTTTAATTTTTATTATAGATCATTCGTATTTATGATAAAGCTTGAAATAAAACCTTACCTGGGAGCCCATGACAGCATAGGTATAGACCATATTACTGTCAAAGTATCGCTAGGTAAGGTTGAGGTTCAAAAGTTTATGCTTTAACAGAGCCGGCTGTATATCATAAAGCTTCATCGTGAAAGGCTGTGTCCTACTGCCATGCAAGGCGCGTGCCGGTAGCCTTGCTCATATGTTCGGTCAGTGCCACCATATCATCCATGTTGACCGTTTTCACATCGTTTTTCCCAACCAGGCCTGCCAGCATTGTCATTTCGGAAGTCGAGGCCTTTATGAAGTTGGCCAGGGCCTTGGTTCCTTCCTCAATGTCAAGCAAATCCCCGTGGTCCCCGAAGGAAAGGAAGAGTTCCGAGGGTGCAACGCCCGGCGGGACTTTATGCCACTGGGAATAGCTCATTGCGATGAGGGCGGCCTCGGCTAGATAAACCGCATTAGCACCCAGGGCCATCGCCTTCAGGCAGTCTCCCGCATCCCGCAGGCCGCCGGTTACTATGAGATCTATGTTGTCACGAACACCACGGCTGATTAAATGGCGGTGGGCCCTACCAATTGCGTATACAAGGGGAATGCCCAGGTTGTTGATAGTTACCTCGGGAGAGTTTGCAGTGCCGCCTCCACCACCATCTATTGTAACAAAATCACATCCCGCTTCAATAATCCTGTCAAGGTCCTTTTCAATATTCCCTGCCGAAATTTTTACGCCGACCGGTACATCTCCGTTGATGTTCCTGACATTTTGGACAATATCCTTCAGGGTTTTCCCCTGGTCAATCTCCGGATGAAGCAGGGGCCTGCTTGAGCTTTGACCGGGTTTTACTCCTAGTTGAGCGGCAAGCTCCTTATCCACATCCTGGTTATCAACGGAACCCGCCAGGGCCCCCATGGAGCCCTGCCCAAAGCGGATCTCCACAGCATCGGCCGCTTTTATTTCCTCATCCGAATTGCCATAACGGGCCCTGTTGAACTGAACTATGTAGTATCTTGCATACCTGCGTTCCTCGGGAAAGAAACCGGTATCCCCTGAGTTACAGGCGGTGTCGGCAAGGGCGGAGGCCTTTCCCCAGCAGATCTTGGTCTGACGGTTGACAGAAAGGCCGAAGGCCATTGCCGACAGCATAATCGGGGTGGATATCCTCAAGGGCCTGTTGGTGTTTTTTCCTATAACCACCTCGGTACTGACGGTTTTGGGATTGGCCGGAAGGGTATCGATCATTGCGGGTACAAACATCAGGTCCTCAAAGGTAGGAAGTTTGCGGGTAGAACCGTACATCTCTATCACGGGAACCCCGTGCTTTGCCCTTTCACCTATTGCGGCAAGCTTGAGCAGCGAAAAACCGTGAACAAGGTGTGGGCTCTTGGTGCTCTCCAGTTCGCGCATCCTTTCTAACATATCATCAATGAGGTTCTTTACAATTCCTTCTCCTAGCAACTCTATTCCTCCTTTTAAGGTATGGGGACACACCGCTGCGCCTATAAGGCCAGGGGACACATCGTATGAGAGGTGAGAGGTGAGAGTTTAGAAGTGGGAGGTTGGATTTTAGTATTGCTCTCCAGCACTTCCAAGATTCTCACATCTAACATCTCACTTCACACTTCCCAGACAGGAATGTCCCCATTAAAGTTCCTTGCTGCGGAATGTCCCCGATTTATAGTATTTCATTAAATGGGTGTTTTATTTGCGGTAACGCAAAAATAGTTCACAGCGGATGGGGTGTATTTAAGATTTACCCGTATAGTACACCTTGACATGAATTTCCACCTGGATTAACATGGATATATGGGTCAGGTGAGGGAAGAGCTTTACGATGCAGGGGAGGGGGTAAAGCTGAGTATAAAGGACTATCTTGTAAAAAAGTATCCGGGGGAGGAGAATAAATACTTTGTAGGCAGGATGTTGGAGTACCTGGACAGGTGCGAAAACACACAGCAAAGAATTTTTACCGATTTCCTCGATCCCCTCAAGGTCAAAATAGCGGCGGAAATGTCCAGACACTGTAACGGTTCCTGTATCAACTTCTATGGCGGATTTGAAGAAGCTGAGAGGCGGATTGCAGCCGTCTCCCCTGAATGGGACCGGGTTAAGCTTGAGGAATATCCTGTAGTTTTGTTAAAAATAACAGACAAAGGATGGGGAAAGGGCTTAAACCACAGGGATTACCTGGGCGCGCTTCTGGGCCTTGGAATAAAGAGGGATAAAATCGGGGATCTCTTGGTAAGAGATAGGGTATGCCTGGCTGCCGTCCACCAGGATATTGTCGGCTTCGTTGAGATGAATTTGGAAAGGGCGGGAAACAGCAGGGTTGATGTGGAAAGGGTATATGCAGGAGACCCGGCGCTAAGACCGGAATTCAAGGAGATAAGGGTTACGGTTGCTTCCCCGAGACTGGACGGGGTTGTCGGTGCGGTATTCGGCCTCAGCAGGGAGAAATCTTCAAGGTATATTAACGGGGAAAAGGTCAGGGTCAATTGGGAGGTGTGTATCAGGCCGGATATCGCCTTGAAGGAAGGCGATATTGTTTCGGTAAGGGGTGAAGGCAAGTTTAAAGTCCAGGGATTTACGGGACTTACAAAGAAGGGCAGAACAATAATACATATAGATAGATATGTTTAAACAGATCACAGGTACTAGGTGCTAGGTACTAGGTACTAGGTACTAGGTGCTAGATACTAGATCGCAGGGGCTAGTACTATTCTGTTAAATTGCCAAGTTCAGTCTGTCATTGCGAGGAGCCATAGCGACGTGGCAATCTCAAATGTTGTTGCAATAAGATCGCCGCACTTCGTTGCACTGCGTTCGCGATGACAAAAAAGGGACTTTTTCAATAGATAATGGAATTATGACAGAGTAGTACTAGGTAATAGTTCGTAGAATATCGTTCGCAGATTGCGGATAGCAGGTGCAGGTCACTGGCAACTGATAATCGGGGGGATTCGTTATGTTCATTCAAGAGGCCGTTAGGCCTTACAGAGGGCTTCCAAAGAGTGTATATTTTTTATTTATCTCAAAGATTGTAAACAGTATAGGCAATTTCGTAATGCCGTTTTTAGCAATATTTTTGACTGACCGCCTGGGGATGAGAGAGGATCAGGCGGGTTTTTTCGTCATGCTTGCCGCCATCGCTTTTGTTCCTGGTTCTTTAATAGGGGGAAAATTGGCGGATATTTACGGGAGAAAGAAGGTCCTGATCCTTTTTCACGGGCTGTCCGGCCTGTGTTTTGTTCCCTGCGCCTTCCTCGGACCCTCAATGCTTGTCACGTGGCTGCTGGTTGCATCAAGCCTATTCATAGGGGCATCAAACCCTGCCTATACCGCAATGGTGACAGACCTTACCGATATGGGAAACAGGAAGCAGG
>JABUEW010000109.1 GCA_013314855.1 Bacillota bacterium
ATTCTTTCATCTAGAGACTCCGTCATGGTCGTGTACCGTTTTCGCAGTTCATCACGACACACATTGGTGGCAATGCGACATATCCAGGTAAGAAAAGACGATTCCCCTCGAAAATGCTTGATTGACTGGAAAGCCCTGAGAAAAGCCTCCTGCGCAAGGTCACTGGCATCTTCGTGGTTTCCTATGAGGCGGTAGACAACAGTATATACTTTCCGTTCATAGCGGCAGATAAGCTCTTCAAAGGCGTCAATGTCGCCATTTCTGCTTTTCGTTACTAACTCCTGTTCGTTGTACAAGGTTAGCTGCCCCCTTCCACGTATCATTTACATTTAGACGATAATAAATAGAGAAAGTTCCCACTCAAACAATTTTAACATAATTACAACCTTGCTAGGATATCCTTTTTGATTATGGGTAAAATAACCATAAGAAAGGAGGGATATCACTAAATCGCAGATGGCAAAGAAAAAAGCTGACCGTATTCCTGCTGCCGGAATCAAAAACCCTGGCCGGCAAAGAATTCACGAAAAAGCACTGGAACTGTCCCCCCCTAATCCCGACGGCGGTTGACCACCAATAAAGAAAAGGTAGTTAACCTAAATTATAAACCAATAATTAAGGAGGTCCTTTATGGACAAGAATAGGATGAAACCCAATCAACCAGGTAACGAAAAGAAAAAATACGAGCAAGAAACTGCAGCCGAAATAGGAGCCAATAGGCTCAAAAACGCGGGCCGAACCGCAACCGTACCAACAGGCTATACAATCCCCAATAAAATGAACCAGGAATTCGCGGACGAAATGGACACCTTCAAAAATACCGGCGCGGGTAAGGATAGAACCACTATTGTTCCGCCCGTCACAAGAGCTGACCGCGAAACCAGCCCTGGTACGGAAAGAATGGCAGATACGAAAAAAGACGATAATAAGAAGACCACTTAGTTACCCTGCACCTATCGAGCGCATAAGTACGAGTTATACCGCCGCTTTGGGAATAAACAGGATTCTTGGGTTCAGGTGGAGTTTTACTCCACCTGAACCCAAGAAACCGTTATCCAGGAGCTTAGCGCCGCTTATCTCCCACGATTTCCTCTTTTGCTATTTACCTTTTTTACCATTTACCTTTTTACATTTACCTTTTTTACCTTGTTGACAGCGCAATTCATCTCTGGTAGAATGATTTTTGCATTCCAAATTACATTATGCCGCGGTGGCGGAATTGGCAGACGCAGCAGACTCAAAATCTACTTCGTGCTTTCACCCGTCGGTGTGTGCAAACCCTGATAATACAGGGCTTTTAAAAACAAAATAATTGTTTTGGTTTTAATATCCCTCCTAAATGTCCCTCCTAATTCTAAAGGCGGATTAAAGGCAGGGAAATTAAAATAAACTCGCCGAAGTGGCGGAATTGGCAGACGCGGCGGTCTCAAAAACCGTTGGGTTCTCCCCATGCCGGTTCGAGTCCGGCCTTCGGCACCATAGAAACTTGTAGCTCTTAACACGTTTAGCAGGCGGTTTGAGAGCTTTTTTCTTTTCTTGAAGTGCATTCATACTTGCCTTTCGCCTCCTTGCCGTATTGGCGTTCCTCCCGCTTAAGTGGGATATACGCCGATAATTGCATTGGCCGAAGCGACCTTTGAGCTGAAATCCAGGTGGGTGTAGATATTCGATGTTGTAGAAATATCGCTGTGTCCCAACCATTCCTGAATCTCTTTCAGGCTGACTCCGTTGGCGTATAATAAGCTGGCGCAACTGTGTCGAAGGTCATGGAAACGTATTTTCTTCAGATTGTGGTTTTTTAAGACGATTGCAAAGTGCTGCGTAATGTATCCGGGTTTGATTCTTTCTCCAATCTCATTCACATAGATGTAGTCCAGGTAATCTTTGCAATACGCCTTGCCGCAAACCTTTTGATTTAGTTCCTGCTCTGCCTTCAGCCTGTGGAGCAATTCTTCAAAGGGTGCAACCAGCGGCAGGGTGCGGTAGCTCGATTTTGTCTTTGTACGGTCTTTTGCTATGGTAGTAATTTTCCCATCCAGCGTTACCTCGGTTACCGTATGTTTAATCGTCAATGTCTTTTTTTCAAAATCAATAGCGTCCCACTTTAGCCCTACGATCTCACTCCGGCGCAGTCCATAAAACGCGCCCAAAATCACGGCCAGTTCTATCCGTTTATTTTTTACGATAGCGAATAAGGTTTCCAGTTCGCTTGCATCGTAAACACTGCCTACGAATTTTTCCTTTCTGGGCCGCTCAATCCTGTCGGCAGGATTGAAATTAATCAGTCCAATCTTGAAAGCGTACTGCAAAGCCTTGCGGATGTTTGCATGACGATGAATAACTGTGTTGGCGCTCAATCCTTTTTCATTAAGCTCATACCGGTAATAATCCTGTATGTGCTTTGGGGTCAGGTCTTTCAGTTTTATCTTTTTTCCTTCAAAATAAGGAATAATGCTGCTCTTAATACAGTAGGAATAAGACGCAAATGTAGTCATCTCAACACTGTTTTTCATCATCTCCAGCCATTCCAGCAGGAAGTCGGTAAACAATATCTGTACTTCACCAGAGGTCGGGTTCACTCTGTCCGCCGGATTATCCCGAATCAATTCAAGCTCTACAGCGTATTGCAAGGCTTCTTTGATGGCTTCGTGATATTGGAGAAGGGCACTGTTTGATATGCCGTTTTCTGTTTTCTCATACTGATAGTAGCTTTCTATATCCCTTGGCTTCATTTCTGATAGCCTAATGGCGGTATTCTTAAAGTAAGGGATGATACAGTTTTTAACATCGTATGAGTAGAGTGCATATGTTTCAGCATCCACTTTGTTTATAACATCTTTCAGCCACTTTGATAGGAAGTCTGCAAACAAAGCGTTTTTGTCACTCATTGCAGTATCGGGGTTAAACTCTTTCCTGATTTTCAAAAGCATCGCTTCCGCACGTTTTTTGTTACCCTTTATGGGAAGTCCTGTGCTGATGGACTTTGTTTGGCGTTTTCCATAAATATCTTTATAGTTGAGGATAATATGGAAATACCCGTTTTTTTCCCGTAGATGTCCTGCTACCATAATAATTAACCTCCTTGAAAAGTAACAGTTTAAATTCACCTACCACTGACGATTAGAGTGTAGCAGGCTTTATAATATAGTTCAAATGTGCAAACAAAATTTTATGTATTAGATTCCTGTACGACGTCTAAGTATTCAAAAATATGGAGCTTCGGAATTTTATAGGATCTGCCTATCTTAAAATGCTTGATTTTATTTTGTTTCAAAAGACGGTATCCGGTTTTTGTGCTGATACCTCCAAGCATTTCGCACATTTGTTCTACGTTCACTACATCCGGATATTCCCGAAAGACCAGTTTATATGCCTCATTACTCTTTAACAAAGTATCAGCCCCTTTCTACGCAATGTTAAACATGCAGAATTAAGGGTACGCCATTATTTGGGTGCGCATATACGCTCGTACAATGTGGCGCACCCTTAGTCTGCATCTCTGTTTTGGTTTTTATATATAATTATGGGTTTATCCGGCGGACAGCGGTTGACCGTCCTCATAGGAATTCCACCTCCCCGTCAACGACCGGGGCGCACTCTGGGACCTAACCTCGACTATGCGCAAGTATCATTATCCCTCCGTATGTGTCATCGCCTTAAGTGCAACCAGCATTTATTTATTGCACGGGTATCGATCGCTCGCACCTTTACTTCATCCAATCCGTAGATAGCATTGATCCTTCGCTTACAATCCGGCATAATGCCGGACAGGTGGTCCTGGCGTACCTGCAATCTGGCTTTCCTTCACAGGACATACGGGGAACGTACCGGATAAAACACCTATTCAATTGTCAAGGTTCTGTTGAGGGGGGGTAGAGCATGTCCCTCTATTAATCAGCAGATTTTTTGGGCAAAAGTTAACCCTATCAAGAATTATTTTTTAAAAATTTTTCTATGCTTTTTAAGCCTTGCTCAATGGAATGTGTAACAGCAGATTTGCTCACGCCTTCAATCCTGGCTATTTCCGCTTTGCTCATGTCAAGGAAGAAATGGGCGTAGATACGCTTTGCCTGTTTTTCCGGAATGCTGTTGATAGCGGCATACAACTCCTGCTTACTCATTTTGCGCTCATAGATTTCTTCCGGCGATAAAACCAGCAGGACGACCTCCCTTTCAATACCATCGTTAGCGTCAAGGGAATAGTATGCTTTGTAGACACGTCTGCGCTCAAAGTCTGCATGTTCCTTTCGGCTAAGCTGTTTAAATAGTCCTGAAATATCATTTGTCACTTCAACGAAAAAGTCAGATTTATAGAACGGGTAGTAATCCCGCAAATTGATCCTTATCATATATGAACCTCCGTTTTGATTTTTTTAGTAGAAAAACCAAAACAGAGGGGGAGAGCGGCACCCTGATGAATATCCCAAATATGTAAAAAAGCCGGGCTTGTCCAATTCAAAAAGTTGCTTATAAAAGAAATGGATTTTTCGGCATATAAGTCGAAAATACAGATTTTTTGTCAATAAGAAAACCGCAATTTGCTTGTTACAAATTGCGGTTTTCCGGATTATTCGGCACGTATTGGATTGAGGGATAATTAGAGGACGTAATTTATACCATAAGGATGGAGGATAAATATTCATTTTGGAGAAACCAATATCAGCATAGATATAGCTTCTATAATCCTTTACTTCTGCTATTTTAGCTTCTTTAACACAAATTCGTTTTTCATCTATAAGCACCTCACTCACTTAAAACGAAAAACAAAAATCTTGATAACGGCATCATCAATATGACAGTGATATTTTGTCGAAATATATACCTTATACTCTCAAATTAGTAATTAAATCCCTTTACTGCTCGCAAAAAAACCTGCCACTTAAGAAAGGGCAGGTTTTGCACGTAATATAATATGCGGCAGCCAGGCTATCATAGTGCTTAATAGCACCTTAGACCCTATGGCTTTGCGTCCTTGTCTTTAGACAGGTTTGTCCTTATCACGGATAATTTAATTGTTATTTACAACAACATCACAATAATACCGTCATATTTGTTTAGTTATTTTCTATTTCAGCTTCACCTTTAGTGCTTGTCATACCACTTATATAAATAGTCTTTCTCATCAACTTTACCGACATAAATATCTCGTTCGGCCCATTTTTGTATACATTTCATATATTAATATTTTGTTAAAAGCACTAAAATCCCTTTTTTTACTACTGCATAATGAAATAATGAACATATTGTCCTTATAATTTTCCCATAATATTTAGCAGGCTCTGATAACTGTCTACATCATGATACTTGACCTTGCTTGTGGACAGCTGATTGAAAAGTTTCCTGGCGCATTTTATTTTGGCCTGCTCGATAGGACGCAGGTTCAGGCTTTCCATTGTCCCTTTGGTCTCAGCTATGAAGTAAATGTGTTTTACCGTTCCTTCATAAAAGGCAATCGCCCAGTCCGGCGAGTAGTTCCCAACTGGAGTTGGAATGGCAAAGCCTTTCGGCAGCTTGGCATAGACACAGACTTCGTCGGCTTTGTCCATATCTTCCGCAAAGCGGCGTTCGACGCTCTTTTCAGCGGTTCCGTCTGTAAATACATAATCCTGGATGTTTTTATTGGTCCGGAATGCTTTTGTAAAATCGCCCGTTCCTTTTTCAGCGGTGAAAATGCTGCTGTCATACTGCTTTTCAATCTGGTCATAAGAAATATGCTCGACAATCATGGTGGCTTTTTGTTCTTTTATTAAGCGTATTGCTTTGGCAATGAACTCTTCGGGATTCTGCTTAAAGCAGGCAAATACCGGCTTTTCAAGGTCTGCCAGTATGGCCGCAACCGTACGGCGGGTGAGGGTGGTGCCTTCGGCAATTTTGCCTATCAAGTCATATTTAACCTGGCTTGTTGCAGCGTGCTTCAGGGCTTCCGTCCTGGCATTTTCCCGGACAAAGCTGTTGCCGAGGGCAATGGCGTTCCCGTCCAGCTCGTCTGTCTGCATGCCGCTTGTAACCGTGTATTGAAGCCGGGAAACGTACATGGTTTCATTGATATGTTTAATGGCTTTTTCTATCAGTTCCCGGCTGTCAAACTCGACTGTGTAGGCATACTGACGGTTGATATAATTCCAGAGGGTTTGAAATTCCTTTTTATAGAAATTCTCGTTGATGGCATTTTCCGGAATTTTTGTCTTATTGCCGTTTTCGATCATCCTGTTGAGGACGCTTTCATCAAACACGCTCTGGATCAACGCATGCACACCCTCGCCAAAGGGCGCAAGAGATTCAGGCAGGGGAGCCAGGCGGTTGTTTTCGAGATCGGTCCGGTATACTTCCGTAATGCCGTCGTTGTTGTCAATATAATCGTATTTAATGAGATAGCGGTAGATGTCCCTGGCCTCTTGCACATTAAGCACATGCGTTTTCTCGCCGGTCATAACGGTCTTGCCTGTAAAATATTCCACCGTCGCTTTCGTGGGCCGTTCATACAAGGCCTCTTTGATGCCGGTCTGCAAATCGGCGACAAAATTTTTATAGCCTTCGCTGGCGATAACCGTGAGCATGTTGATGGAGTGGACGGAATCGGCGCACTTTCCCATGTCCATCCGCTCTCCTCTTTGGTTTACACACAGGCGCAGGCCGCGGCCCACTTCCTGGCGTTTTTGGGTGGGGCTGGCACCGCCGTGCTTCAAGGTGCAGATCTGAAAGACATTGGGGTTGTCCCAGCCTTCCCGCAGGGCCGAGTGGGAAAAGATAAAGCGCACCGGTTCCTCAAAGCTTAGGAGGCGTTCTTTATCCCTAAGAATCAGGTCATAGGCCGATATGTCATCGCTTTCATCACTTCCCCGCTTGGTAGGGCTGTCTATCTTGCGGCCGTGCTTGTCAATGCTGAAATACCCTGCATGGGTTTCATGGGGATCAATGCTTTTCAAGTAACGTATATAAGGCGTATCTTCTAAAGTAATGTAATCGTTCAGCACGTTTACATACTCCTGCTCGAACATTTCCCCGTATTCGGAGTTGACTTCTTCCCCTGCTTCGTTATAAGCACGGTATTTGGCCACTTCGTCTATAAAGAAGAGGGAAAGGGTCTTGATCCCCAGTTCAAACAGGTGTTTTTCCTTTTCAAAATGCGAAATAATGGTCTCCCGGATTTGGATCCGGCGCAGGTCCTTTTCGGAAACATCGCCGACAACTTCTCCCCGGGACAGCACTTCACCGTTGGTAAAGGTCACCGTACCGCGTATGGGGTCAATATCGCTGATATGGTATCCCTTATACTGTTCCATTTCGTTGGATTCAACATAAAGGTCGTCGCCCACGCCGAGGATGCGCGCTTCGCGCTTGATATTGACAGATTTTTTGTATTCTATCTCCAACTCGATTTTGGCCATCGGCGGCTTCTTGGGCGAGATAATTATATTCTCAAGGAACAAATATCGGTCGGTTCCCCTTAAATTCTTGACTTCAAATCCTTTGACCTCGATTTTCTTTACCAGCCGTTTATTGTAAGCATCCACCGCATCCAGGACATAGACGAGATTATGGTGCTGAACATGCGTGGCCGAGTAGTTCAGGCAGAACAGGGGATTGAAATTAGCCAGTGCTTTCTGGGTCTTGTCCCCGCCCATTTTCTGCGGCTCATCCAGGACGAGGATGGGGCGGTTGGCCTTAATGACGTCAATAGGCCTGCGGCTGCCGAATTCATCCAGTTTTTCATAAATGCGGCGGGCTTCCTTGCTCCTGGCATCCTCCTTCAATGATGTATTGAAGGCCTGGATGTTGATAATCATGACATTTATGCCGCTGCTGGCGCTGAAGTTGTCAAGTTCGGTCAAATTTTGGCTGTTGTAGACGAAAAAGCGGGCTTTCTTGCCGTAATGCTCCATGAAGTGATCCTGGGTAATCTGAAAAGTCTTATATACCCCTTCACGGATGGCAATGGAAGGAACCACCACAATAAACTTGCTCCAGCCGTAACGCTTATTCAGTTCAAAAATGGTCTTTATGTAGACATAGGTTTTGCCTGTGCCGGTTTCCATTTCCACGTCCAGGCTGCAGGCCCCCAGGTGGCTGACCAAAGCCTCGGACTGCTTGATGTTGTTGCGGGCCTGCATGTTGCGGATGTTTTGCAGAAGCTGCCCGGGGGTCAGACCAAGCCGGGCGTTTTCAAAGCCGATGGCTGCGTCATCTCCCGGAGATCCAGGTTCATCAAACATGGATATTTGAGTATACTGGGGTTTCTCGTTAATACCCAAATCACGCACATAGCTGACCCGGTCGGAATAGGGCTGTCCTGCAAAGATATTTACGACGCTGTTGACGGCATCGGTCTGGTATTGCTGTATTTTAAATTGGAATTTCAAATGGATTTCACCTACTATTCAAGCTTATGATTATTCCAGCGATAAACAATCACATCTTCATCGGCATTTGTATAGTTTGGAACAGTACGTTCATACCACTGAACTGAAATATTACCAGCTTGTATATTAAAAATCTGAAGCCCATAAAGGTACTGTAATTTTGATAATGCTTCTTCGATCTTTTGTGCATCCTCGTTTGTTTTATTACCTTGTTTAACTTCACAAAATAAAATATTGCCTTCTTTAGGATCTCCATTTTCCCCGGCACGTTGATGTATTAAAATATCCGGCCTCATATTTTCATGTGAGTAACCTTTAGGTGCGGGTTTACTATCATTTCTCATTTTCCGGTACTCACAATCGATTCTGTATTTACATATACCCTCAAGGCGCTCATGACAAGAAAGCAGAGTGTGTAAATGCATAGCGATTCTTGCCGAGATACTACATTCAACACTGGATAACCGTATCAAGTCCAGATCGTATAAATATAAACGTTCTAATGCCTGACGCACTTTTTCCTTCAAATAGGCTTTATCTTTTAAATCACATTTTATATCACACATTTTACAGCACCTTCCTTATAGTTGACGGGCTGTAGGTTGCAAAAATCTGCTCAAAGTTGGTGGCGACGCTGTCGCTGGCGAGGCTGCTGTCGCGGAAAACGGCGTAATAGGGCTGCCTTTTGGCAATTTCCCTGACCACCTCATCGGTGACGTCATTGTCAAAGCAGGCCATCAGGTACCCGTCCGCCACGCTGAACACCCTTTTGCCGCCGATAACCATTTCCTCGATTTTGCTGGACAAGAGCACGCCCAAATCCAGCATGACCTGGAAGAGCAGGTCCTCCGGAGTGCGGCCGGGCTTTATGTTGTCTGTCAGGGAGGAGAGCAAATCCTGGGTGTATTCATCAGGCCTGTAGTAGACATCCTGCATATTGGTGGAATCCACCTTCAGGACGCGGAAGCCTTTATCGAATGCAGAATGAGGAATGCAGAATTCAGAATTATTGCCTTTTGTTTCATCACTCATCATTTTGCATTCTGCATTCTGCATTTTTTCAATAATTTGAGCGCCCGCCCGGCGGATGCGCTCTTTGCCGATTTCAGCAATGGTTTTATAGCCTGCCTTGTAGGCTTCGGATTTTTCGTCGCAAGGCTCAGGAAGCTGCACCATGATGAATTTGCGATTGCCGCCGTCTTCGGCGTTAAGCTGCATGACGGCATGGGCGGTGGTGGCAGAACCGGAGAAGAAGTCGAGAACAATCTCATTATCCTCTAAATATAGCATTGACGCCAAACGTTCTACTACAAAAGTAGGCTTTGGAAAATCGAATATTTCCGAATTCCCAAATAAACTTTTTATTTCTACTTTTGCATTTTGATAATTTGTTTCTTTATCAATCCATATTGTTTTAATCTTATCAGTTTTTATTGTTCCATCCACATTTTCAAGATAATCTTTCCTAAATATATCCCATGCATTCTCTTCGCCTGCCCTATTTATTCTTTTACCCACAATCATATTTATTTCCGATATTATTTTTTCCTTTCCCCAGGTCCATCTGCTTAATTCACCAGTTGGTCTTTTTGGTATAACTTCTATTGAATATTCTTTATTCTGTGTTAGAGATATTTTACCATTACTAGGATTAACATAAATAGGAAAATGCATGTTAGGCCTATCCTCTTTTTTCCATGCGCCGCCACGCTGTCGCAATCCTAAAAGTCTATATTTTTTGCCATTTTCATCAATTTCTGAGTATTCTTCTAATTTTTCTACCGGCTTCATTGTTCCTTTTAGTTGTAATGTAGAACTATTTTTAGAATACATAAGAATATATTCATGTACATTAGATAAATGCTTGCTTGCTTGTGACCCCCTTGGATTGCTCTGAATAGTCATCAATCCGATTTCATTCTTTTCCCCAAACACCTCATTGCAAATCTTTTTCAAATTCTCCACTTCATTATCATCAATACTAATGAAAATAACCCCGTCATCACTCAATAAATCCTTAGCCAGCTTCAGTCTCGGGTACATCATATTCAGCCAGTCGGTATGAAACCGCCCATTGCTTTCGGTATTTTGCACAAGCCTATTCCCTTCCTGATCATAATCCCCACTCTGCATTCTCCATTCTGCATTCTCCATTGCAAAATCATCCTCATAAATAAAATCCTTACCGGTATTGTACGGCGGGTCTATGTAGATCATCTTCACCTTTCCAAGATAGGTTTCCTGCAAAAGCTTGAGAGCGTCGAGGTTGTCGCCCTCTATGTAAAGGTTTTCGGTCGTGTCGAAATCCACGCTTTCCTCCCGGCAGGGGCGCAGGGTTTTGGCAATGGGGGCGTTGGCCAGGAGGATGGACTTTTTCTTGTCCGGCCAGGTGAACTGGTAGCGCTCCTCCGGGCCTTCCACAACAATATTTGACAGCTCCTGCCGCAGCACGTCGAAATCAATGGCGTGCTCGATGATGGGCGTACCGTCGTCCCTGTAGCCTTTGATGACCTCGGTCAAAGTATTGGGAAACAGTTCCGCAATTTTTTTGATATTTTCATCCACTTTGTTCACAGAGTGCATTTTCAGTCTGTCCATGCTCATTCTCCTTTTTCCTCGGCTAATTTTTTCTTCAAACCCTGGAGGCGGGTAAACAGTTCAAAGCGTTTTTTAGGTTGCTTTTCGCTGCGGGATAACCGTTCCAGTTTGTCAATCTCTTTTTGCAGTTTCAGGATGGTATCCTGCTTCTTTAATTTTTCATCAACAGTAAGGCTATCGCAGGAGGGAATAATATTTTTCTGCAGGGCAATCTGCTCAATGAACCCTTCCCATATGCTGTCCAGATTTAGTCCCCTGGCTTCCAGCTTAAGGTCTGTAAGCGGTGTCCAGTCTGTTTTATAAAGCTTGCCGTAATAAAGCGCAAGTTGTCCCTGCTCCTGAAATTTGAGCAGGAAGAGCAGCTTATGGGCGTTTTGCCGGGCTATGTTTTCCACTATCCGATAGTCCAGCTCCTGCTTTTTCAATTCAATGGAGAGTACAAGAATTTCTGTTGTCTCCCCGTTCTTTTCGATGTTTAAAGTATCCGGCGACAGCTTGTACTCTAAGACTATGCGTTTTACGTCGGATACGAATTTTTCTTTAAGTTCGCTGCTTAAATTTAAGTTTTTATAAAATGCCTCCTTGGGCATGTTCCGCCCGACGAATGCTTTGCCGGAAAAATTCAGCATCCTATCACCACCATGAAGCAGATCAGTTCAAAGTCGTCAAGACCGGAAATGTTACCGGTCAGGAAGGTGGTTTCGCCATTCCCGAAAAAGCTGTCTATATCCCTTTCTTCTTTGACGGTTATGATTGAGGCGACTGCCTGCCGGAGCAGCTGGGATACGCGGTCCATCTTCCTGCCGTCGTTGGTTTCCCGGTTGAAAATATGGCAGGCTTCCATATCGGGCTTTGTTTTGCCCCGGGAGAGATGGCGCATGGTATCCAGGGTGGCTTTCGGCTCCAAATGGTTGCAGATGACCTCCCCGTCGTCCCCGATGTATACCATGTAAAAAGGGTGAAGGCGGTTTTGGTTTTCGATGTTTATGGCTTTATTCACGTTCTTCAGGATAAAAATTACTCCGGGCTTTTCTCCCCGTATCACTGCGTGAATGCCGTAGGGAGTCCGGTCCAGATCCGGATGCTCTTTGATATAGGAGAGCAAGTCCATCCTGAAATCATTCAGCCCCAGGTCCATAATGGAAATGCCTGTGGTCATGTCCTCAAGGTCAACCACTTCATTCTGCAGTTTTTCCAGCTGGGCCCGGCGATAGGCCAAATCGCCGTTTTCGTCCTGGTTGATGTAGTCGTCGTCGCCGGTGGCGGTCATGACGGAAATCCGCATTCTCGCTTCCACTCGTTCCTTCAGGTTTATGTAGTCGTCCAGCGCCAAATCCGGCCAGAAGTTGACAAGCTGGATCACCTTGTTTTTGCTGCCGATGCGGTCAATACGGCCGAAACGCTGGATAATGCGCACCGGGTTCCAGTGGATGTCGTAGTTGATGCACCAGTCGCAGTCCTGCAGGTTCTGTCCTTCGGAAATGCAGTCGGTGGCAATCAGGATGTCAATATTGTTGTGATTGTTCGGCATTACCAGGTCCTTCTCCTTGGAAATTGGAGAAAAACAGGTCAAAATTGTATTCATGTCGGCAGGGAATTTGGGTATGGTGGTTCTTCCCTCAATTGAGCCTGTAATCAGGGCGCAGTCCAGTCCGAATTTTTTCTTCACAAAAGGGCTGACATGTTCATACAGGTACTCTGCCGTATCGGCAAAGGCCGTAAAGATGATGATTTTTTTATTATCCGGATTAATGGGGTTTGTGACTTTTTTCTCGATAACCCGCAAAAGCCCATTCAGTTTATAGTCATACTCCGGAGTAATATCTTCAAGCATCAAAATCAGGAGTTCCAAAACTTCCAGATCGGCGGACAAATCCCGCTGCCAGGAGAGATAATCCATATCGCGCAAATCGACTTTAAATTTTCTGCCGACGCTTAAAATATCGATATTCTGATCATCCAGATCAAGTTCGCCAAAGTCATGAACATCCTGCACGGTAACTTCCTCGCCGGACCGGAAGCTGTCAATCAGCTCCAGGGTGTAATGTATTTGTTCATAGATGCGTTTTACAGTCAGCTTAAATGAATGCACCGAGCTTTCCATCCTCTTAAGCAGATTGATGCTCATCAAACGGCGGATGCCTTCCTCGCGCCCTTTTTGCGAAAGCTGCCTGCTGTGTTCCGAATCCATATCGATATATTTGCCAAGCCTGCTGGGGAGGATATAGTTTGTCGGCGTATAGACGGACAGATTAAGCTGCATGAGCTGTTCATAAATCTGCTCATAATTGATGGCATTGTTCAGCGTGGTCAGTTTGGGACGCAAGGAAAGCGGCTTGTTGCGCTCCGGGAAACTGCCTATTTCGGATATGTCATAGTAGCGCTGGATGTGTTTACGGGAGCGGGCAATGGTCACGCTGTCCAAAACTTCAAAAAAGTCAAAATCCAGCTGCTTAAGCAGGGAAGCCGTTGTACGGGATTCAGGCGGCAGCTTGCTCCAGGCGTTATATACCTTTTGAGCCTGCCGGAAAATAGTATCAATATCTGTTTTGGTGTTTAATTTTTCATTAATTAATTCTGACTTTCCTTCATAAGCCAAAGCCAGTTGGTTGCGCAGGTCATAAAAACGGTTATTCACCGGGGTGGCGGAGAGCATCAAAACCTTTGTCTTTACGCCGGGGCGGATGACTTTGTTGAGCAGTCTGAGATAGCGGTTTTCTTTTTCCCCGTACTCACCTGTTACAGCGCCGCCGTTGCGAAAATTATGGGATTCATCGATAACGACGAGATCGTAGTTGCCCCAGTTGATGCGGTCGAGGGGCAAGCCGATAACAGAATCACCTCGTTCGCGAGACAAATCGGTATGGAAAAGAACGTCGTAACGCAGGCGGTCTTTGGCCAGCGGGTTGTTGATCAGATTGCCGCGATAAGTCAGCCAGTTATCCTTCAGCTTTTTTGGGCAAAGAACGAGGACATTCTTGTTCCTGTTTTCATAGTACTTGATGACGGCAAGGGCTGTGAAGGTTTTGCCTAAACCCACACTGTCCGCCAGTATGCAGCCGTTGTATTGCTCAAGCTTATTAATGATTGCCAGGGCGGCGTCTTTCTGAAAGCTGTACAGTTTGTTCCAGATAACGCTGTTTTTGAAACCGGTTGCTTCATTGGGCAGCACATCTTCGGAAATATCCTCAAGGAATTCGCTGAAAATGTTATACAGGGTCATAAAATAGATAAGCTCGGCGGGGTTTTCCTGGTAAACAGCCGATATGGATTCGATTACTTCTTCCGTTACATCCTGAAGACGGCTTTCATCGTTCCATACGCTGTCGAACAGGCGGATATATTCACTGCTGAAGGGAGCCTCAAATTTATTCACCATATTATAGATGTTGTTGCCGCGCTCGCAGCCAATATCAACGGTTGTAAACCCGTTGATCGGCAGGTAAGTCAGCTGCCGGTTGTTTGTTTGTATGTTAAGAAATCCGCTCATCCCGGAATTGGTGGAATTTGATTTAAAGGTTACCTTTTTGCGAATCCAATCCGCACATTCCCGGGCAATAGCTTTTTGGGTAAGCTCGTTCCTTAGCTTTATTTCAAATTCTGTCCCGTAAAGGCTGCGTTCCCTATGTAATCGTGGAATGTAGAATTCCCGCTTTTCTTTTGGCGATTTTTCGGCGAC
>JABUEW010000110.1 GCA_013314855.1 Bacillota bacterium
TTGCCATGGCAAATCCCGTGCCTGAAATAGACCCGGATCTTGCTAAAGAAGCGGGTGCTCGCATAGTCGGAACCGGAAGGTCGGACTATCCAAACCAGATAAATAATGTATTGGCTTTCCCGGGGGTGTTCAGAGGCGCCCTGGACGTAAGGGCAACCGACATAAACGAAGAAATGAAGCTGGCAGCGGCCTATGCGCTGGCAGGTATAATACCCGAAGAAGAGCTCACTGAGGATTATATAATACCCAAGGCCTTCGACCCCAGGGTAGCGCCGGCGGTGGCGCAAGCCGTAGCCCGAGCGGCTGTCGAAAGCGGGGTTGCCAGGGTTAAGCTATAACCGTGTTTTTTAAGATGCAGGGGGTGAAATGGTGGGGCTCGAAATCAACTCGAAAGAAGATACGGACTTCAGGTACGGGGCAACAATTAAGCTGGCAAGCTTCATACACGAATTGGAATTTCAAAGGCTGCCGCAAAGTGTAACCGAAAAGGCTAAAGAGGCCATCCTTGATTATATTGGTGCCCTGCTAGCCGGTTACAACAAAGGGAGTCTGCTCAGCGAGAGACTTACTGAATTAGTAATATGTAACGGAGGGGCAGAAGAAGCAACCATTATTGGCCCTGCAGTCAAAGTGCCCGTTATTAACGCAGCCCTTTGCAACGGTGTTTTAAGCCATGTAGTTGAATTGGATGACGGCCACAGAATAGCAAGAGGACATCCAGGAGTCGCCGTGGTCTCTTCTGCATTAGCCGCAGCAGAGTATTTGGGGGCCAGCGGGAAGGAACTTATAACCGCAGTTGCAGCAGGATACGACATCTTTGTCAGAGTGGCTTCTTCTGTAAACCCGTCCCATTTGCAGCGCGGGTACCATACCACCGGTACCTGCGGGACATTGGCAGCGGCAGCTGCAGCAGCCAAGCTATTTGGGCTGGATGCTGAAAAGACTGCGAATGCGTTAGGCCTTGCGGGCATACAGGCAGCGGGCCTTCTTGAGGTAACCATAGACGGACAGATGGCAAAGGCTCTGCACCCGGGCAAGTCCGCCCAGGCTGGTGTCCTGTCAGCGCTTTTGGCTAAAGAAGGGGTACAGGGACCTAAAACAATCATTGAAGGGAAAAAGGGTTTTGCCAAAGCCATGTCGGATGAATGTGATTATGCCTTGATGCTTAAAGACCTAAAAGAAGTATTCCATATTAACGATTGTTATATAAAACTTTACCCTTCCTGTCGGCACACTCATTCTCCGGTAGATGCAGCACTTGGCCTGCTTAATGAAAACGATTTCAGCCTTTCGGACATTGATGAAATATTGATAAGGACCTTCCCTACAGCGATAAGTTTTGCCGGGGAAATATTCAAACCCAGAACTCCGGAGGAAGCAAAATTCAGCATACCCTACTGTGCGTGCGCTGCACTGGCCAAGGGAAAATTTGGATTAAAGGAGTTGGAGCCGGAGTGTCTAAATGATTCATTAATACACGCCCTTGTCGAAAAAGTAAAGATAGAGGCAGATCAGAGTTTGGAGAGCTCGAATCCCAAAACAAAGGGAGCTGAAGTGTATATATACTTAAAGGATGGGCGCAGGCTGTACAAAAGGATTAATCTGCCTAAGGGTGAGGTTGAAAACCCGGTTTCCCGTGATGAGCTGATACAAAAGTTTGCTAACTGTACAGAACACTATTTCAATGGCCAAAGGCCAAAGGAAATCGTCGACATAGTATTCGGCATTGAACGAGTCTGTGACATTAGAGACTTCATTTCTATGCTGAAGTGTTGAATTGTCTCTTCTTCGGACATTTGCAAGAGGGTTAATCATGGATAGAAATATGGACTGCAGAGTCTATAGCAGGATACCCTACAGTGCTGCGTCGGTGCAGGGTTAAACAATAGACTTATTTTTGGTACAAAGGAGTGCCATGTATGGATGGAGCTAAATTATACAAAGCCGAAATATTAAAGGGTTTTTGCACCAATATTTTGACTGGGGCAGGAGTTAAGGGCGAGGATGCGGAGATAATAGCCGAATCGCTTATTTCTGCTGAATTGAGGGGCGTAAAATCCCATGGTATTGTGAGGCTGCCCACCTATATTGAAAGGCTGGAAAGGGAGATTTTATCCCTTAATGCCCATATGGAGTTTGAGCGGAAAGGCGGCGCTGCAGCTTTGCTGGATGCGGATAACGGCTTTGGACAGGTTGCAGGCCATAAGGCGATGAATGCCGCTGTTGACATTGCAAAAACGCATGGAGTCGGGCTTGTTGGCGTAAGGAATTCAAATCACTTTGGTATAGCTTCGTACTATTCTATGCTTGCTTTAAAGTCGGATATGATTGGAATAGTATTGACGCATTCTTCCCCTGCCATAGCTCCATACGGGACAATTACTCCACTATTGGGGACAAATCCGCTTTCCATCGCCGTGCCGGCTCAGCATGGAAGACCTATCGTTTTGGATATGTCTATGTCTGTGGTGGCAAGGGGAAAAATCAGGTATGCAGCTTTGAAGGGTGAGGAGATTCCGGAAGGCTGGGGGCTAAATTACAATGGTTATCCAACGACAGACCCTAACGAAGTATTAAAAGGCGGCAGTTTGGTTCCCATAGGTGGGGTAAAAGGGTCAGGGTTAGCCTTGATGATAGATATTCTATGCGGAGTATTGACAAACAGCTGTCTGACCGGGGAAGTAAAGAATATTACCGACATGAGCGGACCCTCAAAAACCGGCCATATGTTTTGTGCTGTCAATATCTCAAGCTTTGTGGATGCAAACGCATTCAAAAGCAACATTGACCAGGTAATCAGCACCATAAAGTCCCTCGGTGCAATAGGAAACAACTCGATATATTTGCCGGGTGAAATCGAATATGAACTGGAAGAAAAGCGAAAAAGGGAGGGCATCCCTGTCGAATGCAAAGTAGTAAAATCCCTGAACGACTTGGCAAACCGTTATGGTTCGCCTGAGCTGCAGTCTTAACAGTAAAGTTAATATAACGAGGAAATGAAGTTTCAAACGAGATTTGGCAAGATAGGGGGTGATTGCTGGTTAAAGCATTGTAACAGCCGGAAAAATATCAAATTATCTAAGGGGGTTTATTAATGAAAAGCAGGTTATCAATCTATTTTCTTATCGTCATGATGGTATTGGTTTCGGTAGCCGCTGGATGCACCAAGCAACCTGCTGCTCCTGCCGACAACTCCGCAGAAAGCCAGAAGATCAAATATCCTGAGAAGCCGATTACGCTGATAGTTCCCTTTGCGGCAGGTGGCGGTACGGATATTGGAACCAGAATTGTTGCCAAGTATGCCGAAAAGTACTTGGGACAGCCTCTAGTGGTTAAAAACGTAGACGGCGGAGGCAGCGAGGTGGGGGTTACCCAGATGGTGAATTCTACGCCCGACGGCTATACCATTTGCGGTTTCAATTCCGCTTCGGTAATACTGACGACCATGAGGAAGGCCAATTACCATCCGGTCGATGACGTAGAACCAATCTGTCTGGTGGTATCTGACCCAAGGTTATTTGCAGTTAGGGCTAATGAGACAAGATTTACCGATGCAGCAAGCTTTATTCAGTACGCGAAGGAGAACCCAAACAAACTGACCATTGGAACTTCAGGCGCGGGCACATCAGGGCATCTGTCAATTCTGGTCATGAATAAAGCTGCGGGAGTTGAGGCCCAACCGGTCCACTTTGGAGGAGCGGGAGAGTCGAAGGCTGCTTTCCTGGGAGGCCATATTGATGCTATCGCCCAGACCTACGGCGAAGTACTGGGGATGATAAAGGACGGTTCGGCCAAGGTTGTTGCGGTAGCCACAGAGGAAAGGATGCCCGAGCTTCCCGATGTTCCAACCTTCAAAGAAGTCGGCATAGACCTTGTTATTGCTTCCAACAGGGGCTTTGCAGCGCCCAAAGGCACACCCAAGGAAATCATAGACATACTTGCGGAAGCCTTCAGGAAAGCCGCCGAGGACCCCGAATACTTAGCGGAAATGGAGAAGATGGGTCTTCCGGCAAAATACCTGGGTCCGGAGGAGTTCGGAGAGCTGATTCGTTCAGAGTATGAAATCTATACTCCAATAGGCAAAGAGCTATCTCAGCAATAGGTCCAATAGGCTGGATTGACCTGCAGTCAATCCAGCCTAATCCAAAAAAGGGGGCGAGTGAGTTGGCACTGGACAGAAAGATTTCATTGGTGTTGGTAGGTGTATTTGTTGCATTTTATGCGGCATCCTATAGGTATCCGCCCGAGATTGTTGCATTTCCTCGTTTTCTGCTGTGGATTTTTTTGGGCTTGTGTGTCCTGTTGTTTGCTTTTCCCAAAGGACATCCCAATTATAACTTTAGGTCAATAATATCGAAAGAAAAGGTTGCTGCTGCATTGATGCTCGTTGCTTATGCTGTTGTGTTTCCGATTTTAGGATTCTTTGCAACCACGTTTGTGTTTGCAGTGGTATATATGAGTGTTTTCAATAAAAAGGACTGGAAAAAGTATATTATAATAGCAGCGGTATACCTGACAATCATCTATTTTGTTTTTCAAAAATGGCTGTATGTCTGGTTCCCAGAAGGTTTGATAATGTAGCCAAGATGACGGAGGCGAGCTTCTATGGATATGAATTTTATGGTGGCTATTAAGAACATATTTACCGTAACCAATATTTTGCTGGCTGCCGGCGGTACACTGATGGGCATTATTTTTGGCGCACTGCCGGGATTTACCGCGGCCATGGGCGTTGCAGTACTGCTGCCCATTACCTTTGGTATGCCTCCCGCTTCGGGATTGATACTGCTGGGTGCTCTTTTCGGAGGTGCTATGTACGGGGGTTCTATTTCAGCAATTCTTATTAATACGCCCGGCACCCCCGCTGCTGCTGCAACCATTCTGGATGGACACCCGATGGCAAAGAAGGGCCTGGCGGGGGAAGCGCTGCGCGAAGCTGTGTTCGCTTCGTTCCTAGGGGGTATTTTTGGCGTAACGGTACTGCTTTTATTCGCTCCGCCCCTTGCAAAAATATCCCTGATGTTTGGACCGCCCGAATATTTTCTGCTGGCAATATTCGGACTGACAATAATTGCGGCAATAAGCGAAGAGTCGCTTTTTAAAGGTTTGATTGCAGGGGTTTTGGGGCTCCTGATTAGCACCATTGGCATGGACCCTCTGCTTGGTACGCCGAGATTTACCATGGGGATTGTAAACCTAATCGATGGAGTGCAGTTGGTCCCCGCAATGATTGGTCTTTTTTCAATACCGGAGACCCTGGCTCTGGTGAGCAGTTATCTGAACAAAGACACCGTAAGCTTGATAAATACCACTGAGTTAAGAAAGATAAAGGTAGGCTTCCCTAATCTAAGGCACATTAAGAGCCATGCGATGATTTATTTGAAGTCGTCCATGATAGGCACCTACGTTGGCATGCTGCCGGGTGCGGGAGGCAGTATAGCCAGCTTCATGGCGTACAACGAAGCCAAAAGGTCATCCAAGCACCCTGAGAAGTTTGGCACGGGTATATCCGAAGGGATTGCAGCTTCGGAATCTGCTAACAATGCCATGGCGAGCGGGGCATTGATACCAATGCTTACTCTGGGAGTGCCCGGCGACTCTGTTGCTGCCATTATAATGGGAGGGCTTATGGTCCACGGGTTGGAGCCCGGGGCACAGCTGTTCGCGCGCAACGGAGACATTGTGTATACCTTTATCATTGCACTGTATTTGGCTAATGTAATGATGCTTTTGTTCGGCACTTTCTGCGCGCCGTATTTCACCATTGTAACTAATACGCCCAAACATATCCTGTCGGCATGCGTAATGATGCTTACGGTAATAGGCTCTTACGCCTTAAGGGGCAATGTGTTTGACGTATATGTAATGATAACGTTTGGTCTCCTCGGCTATATTATGAAGTCCCACGGTTTCAGTGTCATACCGACGGTATTGGGAATTATATTGGGGCCTATTGCCGAGAAGGGACTAAATGGTACAATTGCCATCTCGCACGGCGAAAATATACTGTTGTTTATGCTTTCAAGACCTATATCTCTTATTCTAATAGTATTTACCCTGCTTTCAGTTGGTGTGCCTTTATATCGCAGAATTAAGGGAAGTAGAGGCAAAACTGCTGGAAATGTTGAATAGACAGCGTCTTTAGGCGAAGGGAGAGAATTACATGAAGACACCCAAGGTGGGTTTTATCGGGTTTGGAGAGGCTGCTTACAATATTGCGAAGGGCTTGAAGGAAGAAGGCATATCCGAGGTAACAGCCTATGACAAGTTCTGGAACATTGAGCCTCAGGCTGCAATTATTGGGAAAAGGGCCAAGGATGCGAATATTGCTCTGGCGCCAAGCCTGGCTGAGATGATAGAGAAATCCGACTTTATCTTCAGCGCTGTCAGCGCTAACCTGGCCTTGCCCTTGGCCAAGGAGGCCCAGCCATACCTGAAGGAGGGGAAATGTTTTGCGGATTTAAACGCGGCCTCTCCTATGACAAAAGAAGCGGTCTCGGAAGTAGTCCTTGAGACAGGGGCATCCTTTGTGGATGCGGCGGTAATGGGACCGGTTCCGGTGTATAAGCATAAAGTTCCCATATCTGTCTGTGGCAATGGAGCGAGACATTTCCAAGAAACGTTTTCTGCATATGGCATGGACATAACTTATATGGGTGAAAAACCCGGCAGTTCTTCTGCATCAAAGATGTTCAGAAGCATCTTTATGAAGGGTTTTGTAACCATTCTGCTGGAAACGGTTATTGCCAGCCATAAATACCGGGTAGAGGACGATGTCCTGTCCTCCATACAGAAAACCCTTGAAGAAGGGCCATTCCTTGAAGTAATAAACAACCTGTTGACCAGAGGGGTTATCCATTCAGCTCGGCGCGAACACGAAATGGAGGAGGTAATTGCGACTCTGCAAAGTCTAGGCGTGGATTATACCATGTCTGAAGGCACCAAAAATAAATTAAGATGGTGCACCCAAATGGGCTTTAAGGAATATTTTCAAGGTGTTCCCCCGCAGGACTTCCATCAAATTTTGGATGCCTATGACAAGCTGACCGGTTGTGAATAAATCTTCGTAAAGAGCAGGTGATAAGCATTGAGCAACGGAAAACACGGGTTTAGAATCAGATACGAGATTGAAAGGCCTTCGAAGGAAGCCCTGGAGCAGCTTTCCGCATACAGCACACCGAACATATGCGACGGCATGTCAAGGTTCGGAGCAATGGAGCACATGATAAAACCCCTCAGCAGTAAATATAAGATTGTAGGGCCGGCCATAACAGTAAAAGTAAGGCCCGGGGATAACCTCATGCTGCACAAAGCCATTGACGTAGCCCAGAGCGGAGATATTTTGGTTGTGGATACATCGGGCTGCTATACCAATGCAGTGCTTGGCGAGCTCATATGCATGTCCGCTTTGGAAAAGAAATTGGGAGGCATTGTCGTCGATGGCGCCGTAAGGGATGTTGACGAACTGCTGGAATTAGGGTTTCCGGTATTTGCTAAGGCCGTTATACCTACGGCTTGCGACAAGGACGGCCCCGGAGAGATAAACTATCCCATATCCTGCGGCGGCATACCGGTGAATCCGGGCGACATAATAGTCGGTGATGTGAATGGCGTTGCTGTGGTGCCCCAAAGCGATTTAGCCGGCCTTCTTCCCAATATTGAAAAAAAACTGAGCTATGAGGCCAGACGGAAGGTAGAGATTAAAGAGGGCGTAATCGTATCAAGGGATATAGATAAAATTTTGAGTGAAAAGGGTGTACTATAGCGGCATTTTGTGTTCCCGGGTATCACGGTTTAGCCTATTATATGCTGGAAGGGTGAGGATGAGGGTGAAAGCCAAGACCATTGCCGAAAAAATACTGTCTTTCCATTCGGGCAAGGATGTTTCAGCTGGCGATATAGTATTTTGCGATATAGACTTTTTGATGGCCCATGATGCAAACGGCCCCATGGCTATCAAAACCTTTGAGGAAATGGGAGGCGTTAAGGTCTTTGACCCATCCAAAATAGTACTTATTATGGACCATGCCTGCCCTGCACCCTATGAAAGGATATCCAACCTCCACATGATGATGCGCAAGTTTTCAAAGGAGCAGGGGATATGTTTGATTGAAGGCGGAGAGGGAGTATGCCATCAGCTTGTTGTGGAACGGGGTTTTGTCAAGCCGGGGGACCTTGTGCTCGGGACAGATTCCCATACCTGCACATACGGTGTCCTCGGAGCGTTCTCCACCGGAGTGGGCGCTGCCGATATGGGAGCTGCGTTTTTGACAGGGAAAAACTGGTTTAAGGTGCCGGAGACCATTCGCATAAATCTGCATGGGGAGCTAAAGCCTAGATGTTCTGCAAAGGACGTTATACTCTATATCATCGGCTGTCTGGGTGCAGACGGAGGCAATTATAAAGCCTTTGAGTTTTATGGAGAGTACCTGGAAAACTGCGCCGAAGCAGACAGACTGACCATAGCCAACATGGTGGTGGAAATGGGAGGGAAAACGGGCTTTACGTGCTACTCAGGGTTAGGCATAGAGGCGGATAGTGGTGCCCGATACTGTGAAACCATAGATGTTGATTTGACATCAATTGCGCCTGGCGTAGCCAAGCCGCATTCGGTTGACAATTACTGCCCGGTGAGCGAGATAGCGGGCATGCCCTTTAATCAGGCATTCCTGGGGAGCTGCACCAACGGTCGAATTGAAGACCTTCGCATAGCGGGAGAGATTTTAAAGGGCAAGCATATTGCAAACGGCATACGGCTTTTGGTAGTTCCCGCTTCCAAAGATATACTGCTGAAAGCTGTCGAAGAAGGGATATTGAAGGATCTGCTAAATGCAGGGGCAGTGCTTTTTACCCCCGGATGCGGTGCTTGTGTCGGTACCCATGGGGGAGTGCCGGGGGACGGAGAAGTTGTGATTTCAACGTCAAACCGCAACTTTAAAGGGCGCATGGGCAACAATAAGGCATTTGTTTATTTGGCTTCCCCCGCCACTGTGGCGGCATCTGCCTTATATGGTGTGGTAACGGACCCAAGATGTGTTGCTGTATAAGGCGAAAGGAGGGTCTCGCTATGAAGCTATCAGCAAAGGCTTTAAGATATGGCGATGATATCAGCACAGACTTAATTATTGCAGGTAAATACACAAAAACTCTAGACAAGAACGAGCTCGCTTCCCATGCGATGGAAGATTTGGATTCAGGATTTACCGATAAGGTAAGGGGAGGTGCCTTCGTGGTGGCAGGCAGTAATTTTGGCTGCGGTTCATCGCGGGAACAGGCACCGGTCGCTCTAAAAGAAGCGGGTGTATTAGGCATAGCTGCAAAATCCTTCGCGCGTATATTTTATAGAAATGCCATCAATATCGGACTGCCCTTGCTGGAATGCGATACTTCATCCATCTCCGACGGGGATGTCCTTGAATACGAGGTTGGCTCAGAAAAACTAATCAATAAGACAACGGGAGAGGAGATAGCGGTTGCACCGCTGCCGTCTATTATGATAGACATTCTCCTCTCGGGAGGGATAATCAATTATTATAGAAAGAAATAGCGTATGGAATTAGGTACACTCAAATCTCAGGGCGGGGTATAAATATTTGCTAAGGGAATATAAGGGGATGTATTAATGGGGAAAACATTCGCTGAAAAGGTCCTTGGGAGAGCGGCGGGGAAATCGGTCAGCGCCGGTGACGTTGTTACTATACAGCCGGATTTTTGCATGTGTCATGAGAACGCCGCCTCGGTCTATAAAACTTTCCAAGAGATTGGCACTAAAAAGATATGGGACAGCTCAAGAATTGTGATTATCTTGGATCACACTGTACCGGCATCCACAGAAGCCTATGCCAATATACACAGAATAATACGGAAGCTTGCTGTGGAGCAAGGGATTGAACATTTCTACGATTTGAATCATTGCGGCGGCATCTGCCATCAGATAATGTGCCAGGAAGGCTATGCCGCCCCGGGCCTCGTCATTATCGGAACCGACAGCCATACCTGCACGCAAGGCGCTATGGGAGCCTTTGCAACCGGGATAGGGAGGAGTGAAATGGCTGCTGTCTGGGCTACGGGACAGATTTGGCTGAAGGTGCCCGAATCCATGAAAATCATTTTGAAAGGCAGTTTTCAACCTGGAGTTTGTGCCAAAGACCTAATTCTTAAAATCATAGGGGACGTAAAATCCGATGGTGCGGATTATATGTCCATAGAATTCCATGGCGACTGCATCGAAGGCATGTCCATCTCAGAACGAATGACCTTATGCAACATGGCAGTGGAGATGGGAGCAAAGAATGCGGTCTGCAGGCCGGATGAAAGGGTTGACATTTCGCTCCAGGGACGGGCCAAAAGCTCAAACTATCAAAAAATATGGGCGGACAGCGATGCGCAATATGCTGCTGAGCTGTTCTACAGTCTGGATGAGATTGAGCCCGCTGTTTCAAAACCCCATAGGGTGGACAATTATGCCAAAGCATCCCAGCTGGCGGGGACGAAGATAGACCAGGCCTTTATCGGGACCTGTACAAACGCAAGGATTGAGGACCTTCGCATAGCAGCGGATATCTTAAAGGGACACAGGGTGGCGGTGCGCACCATTGTAAATCCCGCTTCATATAAAGTCTATCGGCAGGCTGTGGAGGAGGGCATAGTACAGACCCTGCTGGATGCCGGCTGCACCATAAATCATCCCGGATGTGGACCATGCATAGGTGTTTCCGGGGGGGTTTTGGGCGATGATGAAGTCTGCATTTCAACCGGGAACAGGAATTTTCGCGGGAGAATGGGCAGCCGGAACAGCTTTATCTACCTTGGCAGTCCAATGACCGTGGCTTATTCGGCGCTTTGCGGAGAGATAAGGGACCCCAGGGAGGTATTTGTTGGTTGATGCAGAGTTTGCCAGGCAGTATGGGGAGGTTTTTTTATGATTATTTCCGGAAGGGTATGGAAATACGGAGACGATGTCAATACCGACGTTATCTATCCTGGCAGATATACCTATACCCTGATTACTGAGCAGGAGATGGGAAATCACGCCCTTGAGGACCTGGACCCCATATTCAATAGGGAAGGCGGTAAAGGGGATATAATTGTTGCCGGAAAGAACTGGGGATGCGGGTCGGCCCGTGAACAGGCGGTTAAATGTCTGAAGGCCCGTGGTATTGGCGCCATTATTGCAAAAGGATTTTCAAGAATATATTATCGTAATTGCCTCAATGAAGGGCTTCCCACTGTGGTTTGTCCTGAGGTTGTTGACTGCATTGTCAATGGTGAAGAGGTATCCATAGACTTTGGCTCCAGTGTAATCAGGACATCTAAAGGTGAATTCCCTTTCACACCATATCCGGATTATGTTAGAGGTCTTATTGAAAATGGTGGTCTGCTGCCCTATGTAAAAAAAATGCTCAGGGAGCAGGGTAAGCTAGAAACATAATCCGTCCTCTGGCATATGTTTGCACTTTGGCTTTTCGAGGAACATGGTATAATAGTATTATCAAATAACGGCTTAAATATTCAATTGATAAATATTCGCTGAAATTTATTGGGGTGGACAAAACTATGACAGGAAAAATTGTATTTATCGCACCGGATAAGAATTTGGCGGATAGGGCAAAACAGTTAATTTCCGCCCTTGGCGAAGAAATAGAAGTGTATCAAGGCTCATTGGAGGAAGGATTAAAGATTGCCAAACAGGTGGTTAAAAACGGAGCCAACATTATTATCAGCAGGGGCGGAACGGGAAATCTGATAAAAAGCAATCTGCAGATACCGGTGGTTAACTTGGAGACCAGCGGCTTTGACATTATTAACACAATCAATAAAGCTGTGACCTATTCAAATAACATAGGTATAGTCGGCTTTCAGAATTTGATTTCCGCCTATGAAAGAGTCAATAAAATAATGCAAAATACTTTCTCTACGAGGATAACTACAGCCGTTATCAATGATGGAAAAGAAGCGGACAGAAAGATAAAGCAGTTGTACAGGTTAGGTATAAGGGTATTCATTGGAGGATATACGGTAATTGACGCAGTTGAAAAGCTGGGTTTCCATGGAGTGCTTATAGAAACCGGGAATGACACTATAGTTGAAGCAATTAGACATGCGAAAAACATACTTGAAGTTCAGCTCAAGGAAAAGGAAAAGACAGAGATATTGAAATCCATAATTGATTTTGCCTATGATGGGATTTTGGGGGTGGACAGCAAGGGAATCATAACCGTGTTCAATCCGGTGGCGGAAAAGATAATCGGTATTAAGGCTGAAAGGGCTATAGGAAAGCCTGTGGATGACGTCGTGGAAAATACCAGAATGGATTACGTGCTCAAAACAGGGGAAGCGGAATTGGGCGAGATACAAAATATTGGGGAAACATCCATTGTAACCAACAGGGTGCCTATATTGGTTGAAGGGGAAGTGTTGGGGGCTGTTGCCACATTTCAGGAGCTGGACAAGATACAGAAGATGGAGAGCAAAATCCGTAAAAAGCTTTTGTACAAGGGGCATGTGGCCAAAGCAAAATTCGACGACATCATCGGGCACAGCAGGGCAATAATTCAGTCCAAAGAAAAGGCAAGGCAGTATGCTGAAGTGGACAGTACGGTATTGATTCTCGGTGAAACAGGAACCGGGAAAGAACTGTTTGCCCAAAGCATACACAACGCCAGCTCCCGCTTTGACAAACCCTTTGTTGCGGTGAACTGCGCAGCCCTTCCGGAAAATCTTTTGGAAAGCGAGCTTTTTGGCTATGTTGAAGGAGCCTTCACCGGCGCAAAAAAAGGGGGCAAAGCCGGACTGTTTGAGCTGGCCCATGAGGGAACAATTTTTCTTGACGAGATAAGCGAGATGTCGCCGATGCTGCAGGCAAGATTCTTAAGAGTGCTGCAGGAAAAAGAAGTGGTGAGGCTGGGCGACGATAGAGTAATACCCATAGATATACGAGTTATTGCCGCTACCAACCGGGACCTTTACAGCCAGGTGGAAAGGGGAGAATTCAGGGAAGATTTGTATTACCGCCTATGTGTCCTCAGGCTGGAGATACCTCCTCTAGGGAAGAGGATTGAGGATATCCCCGCCCTTGTCAATTATTTTATTGAAGAGAAGGGCAGGAGATTGGGCAAAACGATAAAAGGCGTTTCCCCCGAGGCACTGGCCAAACTGGTTAATTATTGCTGGCCGGGGAATGTGCGGCAGCTGGAGAATATCATTGAGCGCGCAGTGGTTTTATGCAAAGGCAAAGAAATTGATGTGGATATAATTTTTGAAGTAATGAATGGAGCTCCGAATTTCTCAAAAGAATATATGCAAAATACCTCCGTAGGAGTTATATCGGGCGAGGGCCTTTTAAAGCACGCCGAAGGCGAGATAATTAAGAAGGTTCTAGAGGATACTAAAGGCAATAAAACCCTTGCAGCAGAAAGACTGGGCATAAGCGTTACAACGCTGTGGAGGAAGCTGAAAAGCCTGGATCTATAATATATTTGAAAAGCAGCATTCCAAAATGTATTATTGCCTCGGATATATTTCATTATGAAATGTTCTTAATAAAGATTTTTTGCCTAGCAGGTTCTTGTTAACGGGTTTTTTTCAGCAAAACGTTTTCTTTGTATAACGGCTGCTGCTGTGAAACTACTGCGAATGCTGCATTACAGAAAATCAAGAATAGTTTCTTCATAAAAAGCATACCAACTTGCAAAGTTGGTATGCTTTTTGCCTTATTAAGTTGTGAATTGTCGGTCAATTATGTTTTGCTGCTCATAGAATTCCTGCCATAAGGGGCTAAAGCAAGTTTAATAACGGAGGAGGTGGTTTAGAGATAGTATTAGTTATCTGTGCGATAGCCTGATGGCATTAAAAATGCGCAACGATATTTCAAATAGGAGGTATTGGCAAATGTTCGACAAGACAAGGGAATTTTTAGTAAGCTTGGGTTTGCCGGCGGGTGACGCATTTGACCTGCCTACATCTGATAAAAGGTTCGCTGATGGTGCCCATTTCCGCATCGAGGTGCCCACAATCAACACTGCCGTGGCATGTAAAGCCCTTCTGGAAGAGGCTGACAGGATAGGCGTAACCATTAACCGTATAGACGAGACATACGGTGCATTCCGTCATACTTTGGAAGAGTTGAAGGAATACGTTGCTATCTGCAAGCACTACGGTGTTGCGCTCAATCTCTCGGTTGGCCCAAGGGCAGCCTATGACACCAGTGCAACCCGGATGAGTGAGCAGGGAAGGGTAATAGCGTACAGGTTAAGGGGAGAAGAGCAAATCGTTAGGGCAATAGAGGATGTCAAGCGTATTGCTGAAATCGGCTGCCGTGGAGTGCTGGTCTATGACGAAGGCCTCCTTTGGGTACTCAATGAGATGAGAAAAGCCGGAGAACTGCCCGCAAACATGAAGTTCAAAAACTCGGCCCACAACGGACAAGGAAACCCTGCCAGCTTTAAGCTGTTAGAAAGATTGGGAGCCGACTCCATTAACCCTGTAAGGGACCTGAGCCTGCCCATGCTGGCAGCATTACGACAGACCGTTAATGTTCCACTGGACCTACATACTGACAATCCTCCTGGGTCTGGCGGATTTATCCGTGTGTATGAAGCTCCTGAGATGGTCCGTGTTGCTGCCCCTGTAT
>JABUEW010000111.1 GCA_013314855.1 Bacillota bacterium
GTAACAAAATGGACATATTGTTACTTTAAAAATTTGAAAGAGCAATATAAGAGAATATTGAATAGTACCTATGTAAATTGTAAAAAGCAAACCTATCAAAAGATAGGCCCGCAAAGCCACAGGTCTAATGTGGAAATGGCTGGATTGCCAATTGCTATGGGAGCAAGGATAAAGTTTATGGAGAGTAAAGAAATACTTGATACTTTAGACCTTATCAAAAGTAAACTTCTAGTAGGCAATTTATGGGTTGTCTGCTTTTTTGTTGTATATGGTTTCTAGGCAAAGAAGATGAGGTGAAAATGTTAATGAAGAGAGTACATATTGTTGATGATGCAGCTTTTATGAGGATGGCTCTAAAAACCATGCTTGAAAGGATGGAATTGAGGCACTGAAAACCATTAAGGCACATGATTCTAAAGCAAAGGTAATTATGGTATATGCAAGGGGACGGGAATCTATGATAAAGGAAGCAATAGTGTCAGGTGCAAATTACTTTATAGTAAAGCCTTCGATGTAGAGATGCCTAAAATGAACGGGATTGAGTTCATACGAAGGCTAATGCCCCAGTACCCGCTGCCTTTAGTTGTAGTCAGTACAGTTAGCGAAGCTGTATTTGACGCTATGAATGCAGGGGCAGTTGACTTCGTAACCAAGCCCGATGTTCAGTCGGTTAAGAGTGTGGAGGCTTTTATAAACGAGTTGATAATAAAAATTAAAATAGCTTCAACCGCGAATGTATCACATTGGAAAACTGATAACGCTTCGCAGAAGGTTATAAGTGGGGCTAATGCCGATGCAAGCAGCAAGATAATAGCAATCGGGGCTTCAACGGGAGGTACGGAGGCCATTTACAATATTCTGAAGTGTTTACCCAGAAGTATTCCAGGGATTGTGATAGTCCAGCACATACCTCCGATTTTCTCCCGAATGTTTGCTGAAAGGTTGAATAACTCAACCCAATTGCAGGTTAAGGAAGCCCAGATATGACATTGGGGCAGTTGAAAGACAGGCTTCATTTGATAATATACCCAAATTGATATATACAATGCTGGATGCAAAGTAAGGTTATTGATATATATCAATACTGCAGAAACTGGAGGAACACATAGCAGGACTCTTGAAATGGAAGTTGCTACAGACAAAATAAAAGTCAGCCTATTAAGGAATAATGTTGAAACGGAACATTAAACCTTTATGTACTTTCTGGAGTATTAAAAGGAGAGAGTAAAAATGGTTAATATAAAAAATAAACAGGATTTAAAGCAGGTTATTATAATAATAATTACTACTGTTATTGCTTTTGCTTTAAGCTATATCTGCCTTTCGGTTGGATTTACTATCATATACCAGAATTTATTTTATGTTCCGATTATATTGTCATGCTTTTGGCATGGCAAGAAAGGTTTTATATATTCTGTGGCTACAGCGGCAGCATATTTTTTATTTTCCCTTAAATACAGTCCCGAAACCCTTTGGGAAGAGCTTGTAAGATTCCTTATATTTGTTGCCATTGCATTGATAACGTATAAATTGGCTGACAGGATAAAAAGCCAGCAATCAGAAATCATGCGTTTGAATAAAAGACTGAAAAACGATGTAGAAAGATTTAAAAAAGCTGAAATGCTGTCACATTTAGGAAACTATGAAATAGACATAAAAACAGGCAAAACAGTATGGTCGGATGAGTTGTTCAGGATATTCGGGTATGAGCCGGGAAGTTTTGAACCTACAAAAGAAAAGAGAATAGAATTGACCTATCCGCCAGATAAAAAACTTGTGAGTGAAAGCATAAATAAGGCAATTAAAGAAAAAAGCGGCTTTAAGATTGAGAACCGTATTATAAGGGCAGATGGCAGCGTCCGCTGGGTGTTATCAACGGGGTATATTGAATGCAACGAAAATGGAGAAGCTGAAAGCTACATAGGTTCGCTGCTTGATATAACCGAAAGGAAGTTGTTGGAGAAAACCCTGGAGGAAGAAAAGGAAAAGTTGAGGATAACAATAGCATCAATAGGTGACGGCGTTATTTCAACGGATATAAATGGCAAAATAACGATACTTAATAAGGTAGCAGAAGAACTAACGGGCTGGAAACAGGAAGAGGCTTTAGGCAGGCCTGTTGAAGAAGTATTTAATATAATAAATGAAGATACAAGGATTAAATGTGAAAATCCAATACAAAGGGTTATTGAAAAGGGGCTTATTATCGGGCTTGCGAACCATACGGCATTAATATCAAGGGATGGGACTGAAAGGTCTATAGCCGATAGTGCGGCACCGATTAAAGATAAAAATGGCAATATTCAGGGTGTAATACTGGTTTTCAGGGATGTAACGGAAGAAAAACGCAGGCAGGATGAAATTTATTATATGAGCTACTATGACTCGCTTACAGGGCTCTATAACAGAAGGTTCTTTGAAGAAGAACTGAAAAGGATAGATACTGAACGGAACCTTCCGATTTCTATTATCATGGGGGATTGCAATGGATTAAAGCTTACCAATGATGCCTTTGGGCATAGTGAAGGTGACAAACTACTGATGAAAGCAGCTAATGCAATTAAAAGCGCCTGCAGGGCGGATGATATTGCAGCAAGATGGGGCGGAGATGAGTTTATTATCCTGCTACCCAAAACTAAAAAAGAAGACGCAGAAACAATAGTAAAAAGGATTAAAAACAAATGTTCTGAAATGAAGGTTGGCTCCATTAACGTTTCAATTTCTTTTGGGTATGATACAAAGCAAAATGTGAGTGAAGACATCTTTAAAATTTTGAAAAGCGCAGAAGATTATATGTATAAACATAAAGTGGTCGAAAGCAACAGTATGAGGGGGAATATAATCAATGCGATTTTTAATACCCTCCATGAAAAAAACCCGAATATAGAGATCCATTCAAAAAGGGTAAGCCAGTTATGCCAGCGGATAGGGGAGGCAATGCAGTTACCTGAAACAGAAATATATGAACTAAAGGTAAGTGGGTTACTGCATGATATTGGCAAAATTGCTATAGATGAGAGTATCCTCAAAAAATCGGAACCACTTACAGAACAGGAATGGAATGAAATAAAACGCCATTCGGATATAGGATATAGGATACTGAATGCGTCGCCAGAAATGACGGAGATAGCACTATATATTTTATCCCATCATGAAAGGTATGATGGGACAGGCTATCCGAGAAGGCTAAAGCAGGAAGAAATTCCTCTTATATCAAGGATAATAACTGTTGCGGATGCTTATGATGCAATGACAAACGAAAGGGCATATAAGAAGACTTTGGATAAAGATGCTGCTGTTGAAGAGCTTATAAAAAATAAGTGGACCCAGTTTGACCCATACATAGTTGATATTTTTATAGAGAAGGTCCTGAATAATTTATAGGCGGCATAACGGTTTGACATAGCTCACTATACAGGTCTGTGTAGTCCGACCTTTTGGGCAGCAATGTAAAAAAACGGGGAAAAGGGGCAGTCATTTTACATTTTATATTAATCAATTACCTTGCTTTTAGGAATGCATTTGCATTGCGGACTTAAAAACATTTTTACACTTGTTAAGAAAATAATATAACTTGAGGAGTGGAATAAAACCTTCACTCTTAACCTATGAAATTTATATCCCTATTTCCCTTTTAACATATCCCTATTTAATATCGACTTTATTTTAAAAATAACTACGTAACTATAAGGGTTAAAGGCAAGCGGTAATAAATGGAATAAAAATTAAGGAATTTTAGAGTGAACCTTATCATCTGGTAGAAATTGGGATGCAAGAAAATCAAGAGTTTGAGGGGTATAGGTGGAGTTAATTTTAAATATATACATAGCAATTAACTTAAGCCGAACCGTTGCCCAAATTCTACGCTACACTTTCACTTTCCTGATATTGCTTTAACCTGCGGACACAGCCGTATAGCATTTTTAGGATTTCTATGCATTTTGCTTCAAGGTTATTATAATCTTCTTCTCCGATATAACCCATATCCAGTGAAAATAAAATCCAATAGCGTGTCTCGAACAGGCTGCCGATAGAGTTGTTCAGAAAGTTTATTTCTTTAACAGGATACATTTGTCCATTTCCTTCCGCTAGGTTGGCTCCAATGGATGTCACTGCCCTCCTGATTTGGCTTACCGCACAGTATTTTTCGCAGGGAGGGAACTTTTCTGTTATTTTATAAACATCCTTCACCAATTCCCTTATCTTATTGTAGACATCCAGAGATTTGAAATCCCTTATATTATTAAGGGTGTATGCCATCTATATCGCGCTCCTTTGCTGGTTTTGCCTTTTATGCCTTCATAATAGCAAAAATGGGAGACTAAAGTCCAATTTTACTCAATTTAAATTTCTGTAAAAATGTTCTTGCTATTATTCGCATTGTAGAATAAAATAATCTATATAATGAACAGGGGGTAGTGCCTTATGGATTATATTACCGCTCAAGAAGCTGCTGATAAATGGGGAATCACAAGAAGAAGAGTGCAAGTTTTGTGTTCCCAAAACAGGATTAAAGGAGTAAAGAGACTGGGGAATATGTGGGTTATTCCAAAAGATGCAGAAAAACCAGTTGACGGGCGATCTTTAAGATACATGAAAGATAAAATGGCAATTGGAGGCACAAAGCATGAATGAGGTCATCAGCTCAAACGAGCAATTGATAGCCAGGATAAACGAAGTTTTAAAAGAGAAAAGCGGAAGAAATGTGAATATTATTAACGATAAACTGACTTTATCGGTATTTGGAGAGCTCTCTAAAAACCTCAAAAATGTAAATCAAATTAACTTTATCATCCGCAATACATCATATGTGCCGTCAGGGAGGGAACTGCCCCGTGAATTTGAGATTAACCAGAATATTACCGACCTTTTTTTCAATTCCTACGATATAGTACAGAAAAACAAGCTGCAGCACTTTTCAAAAGCAAAATCAATGCATGACTTTATTAAAAGCCATGTAAATGTAAGGAAGGTCAAATCTCCTGGCAAGGTTACGGGCAATATTATTATGATTGACGATGAAATTGCCATTCATGGTACATCATCCCTTGAAGTGTCCGCAAAAACAAAACGTGGAGAGTTAGCTCCCATCCATTTTAATTCTTCAGTTACAGATAAGGCACAGCTTGAGCATTTTAAAAGGCTGTTCAACATCATCTGGAACAGCAATGATTATACGGAAGATTTTAAGGAACAATTGCTCGAAAGCCTCAACTATGTTTATAAAGACTATTCCCCGGAATTTTTGTACTATTTTACTTTGAAAGAGCTTTTCGGCAATCAGCTTGATAGCGGTGTGGAACGCTTCGAGAAGGATAAAACAGGGTTTAAGAAATCAGTCATTTGGAACAGTTTGTATGAATTCCAGAAAGATGCTGTTGTTTCGGCAATACAGAAAATCAACAAGTATAACGGCTGTATTATAGCCGACAGTGTAGGCCTTGGGAAAACCTTTGAGGCCCTGGCCGTGATTAAATACTTTGAGCTTCGGGAGGACAATGTGCTTGTCTTATGCCCTGCCAAGCTCTATGACCACTGGGATTCTTTTAAAAATCCATACATAGACAATGCCTTTGTGAAGGACAACTTTAATTATAAAATACTTTGCCATACCGATTTGACTAGAACAAAGGGGAAATCAAGAAGTGGTATGGATTTATCCCGTGTGGACTTGAGCCGTTTCGACCTTGTTGTTATAGACGAGTCCCATAACTTCCGCAACCGAAATGAAGATTTGGAACACATGAGCAGATATATGAAGCTCATGAATGACATTATTAAAAAGGGGCACGGGACAAAAGTACTTATGCTGTCAGCTACCCCAGTCAACAATTCACTTGTAGATTTGAAAAACCAGATAAACATTATTACAGGAGATAGGGATAACGCTTTTGAAGAAGCAGGTATACCCAGTGTATCCAACCTTCTTCGAAAAGCCCAAAAAGAGATCAACGACTGGATAAAAACGGAAGACAGGAAGAAAAATGATTTGTTGGACAGGCTTCCCGCAGAATTTTATAAACTGCTTGAGATGATAACCATTTCCCGAAGCAGGAAACATATAACGAGTTACTATGGGGACAGCAATATGGGAAAATTCCCTAACAAGCTTCCACCTGAAACATATCGTCCAGAAATTGATATGGAAGGGAAACTGCTGAATTTTGAGGAAACCAATGAAATACTGGAATCCTTGAAACTGGCGGTCTATTCCCCCATGTCCTATATCAAGCCCGAGTACAAGGAATATTACCGAAAAAAGTACCAGACTGTATACGGGGACAGGGTACTGTTCTACCACGAAAACCGAGAGCTTATTAATGCCCGTTTACACAGGTTTAACCTGTTTAAACGTCTTGAAAGCTCTGCTTTTGCTTTTGCTGAAACCATAAGAAGGCTTATCGCCAGGATTGACAGTTACATTGATGCGATATCCCGATGTGATTCGGGAGAAGTGGAGCTTGAAGGAGATGAATATGCAGAAGAAGATGTTGCGCTGGACTACAAATATGAAATTAGGGTTGAGCATTTGATTGCGAAAGATTACCTGGAAGATCTTTATTACGACAAGGAAATACTGGAGGGCTTATACAGGGATGTTTTGCAGTTATTGAATGAAAAAAGGGATGCAAAGCTGAAAAAACTTGAGGAAATTATCATTGAAAAGATTATCAAAACCCCATATAATCCAGGGAACAGGAAGCTGCTGATATTCTCTGCTTTTGCAGATACTGCCAATTATCTGTATGACAACATTGCAGAGAAGCTTGCAAAGCATGGGATTAATACAGCGTGTATCACAGGTTCAGGCGAACCACGTACAACACTGAAAAATATCCGAAGTGAGTTCAATGCCATCCTGCAGCACTTTTCACCAAAGTCCAAGCTGGGACAAGACCTGCCAAAGCAGGAACAGATTGATGTGGTCATTGCTACCGATTGCATTTCGGAGGGGCAAAACCTGCAGGACTGTGATACAGTCATCAATTATGACATCCAGTGGAATCCTGTGGTTTTAATACAGCGTTTTGGAAGGATAGACCGTATAGGCAGCCAGAATAAAAACATAGCCATGATCAACTTTTTCCCCAATATGGAACTTAATGATTATTTGCAGCTTGAGCAGAGGGTTAAAGGGAAAATGACGGCGGCAAACCTGGCTTCAACAGGTGAAGAAGATTTCCTTTCTCCTGAAATGAATGACTTCATGTTCAGGAAGAAGCAGCTTGAAAGGCTGCAAGAAGAGGTAATTGAAATCGAAGAGTTGAATGATAACATCTCTATAACCGACCTTAACATGAATGATTATATTTACGAGCTGTCAGGGTATATAAAAGACAACCCTGAAATCCTGCGGGTTCCAAGAGGCGTTTACTCGGTAACCGAGGGGGAAAAGAAAGGCTGCATCTTCTGCTTCAAGCACCAGAATGAGGATGGAAAGCCGGTAAACGAAAGCTCATTATATCCTTATTACATCATGTATATCAGCAATAATGGTGAAGTTTATTACGGCAACACCAATGCCCGTGAGGCTCTGAAAGAATTCAGGAAAATTGCATACGGGAAGTCAAAACCAGATCCAGGGTTGTTCAAGAAGTTTAACAAACGCACCAGTAACGCAGAGGATATGTCCTTCTATTCCAAATTGCTCAATAAGGCGATAGAAGCAATCCAGGGCGAGGAAGATAAAAAAGCCGAGATGACCATTTTTGATTTCGGTGGATATAATAATGAATTTGCAAACTCGACGGCCGATGATTTCGAACTGATATCCTTCCTGGTAGTGGAATAGGGGTGTGTATAATGCTGGGTATACCGAGCAGATATGAGATAAATAAGGAATTTGCTATAAAAACCTTTATTACTGCAGACTTGACTGCGAAGGAGAAAAAAAGGTTTAAGGAAGCTGTTATGGAAATAAGGCTCATGTACCAGGTTACAGGGGAAGACATTCCTTCGCTAATCAATGACGAATATGACTGCCAGGCAATATTGTTTTTCAGTGTCAAGCTGGACCAGCTTAAAAATGCAAACTTTGTCGGCAACATTATGCAGCGGCTGGTAAAGCCACTGTGTGTAATAAGGTTTTATGACCATACGAATAGCCAAGTTTTTTGTTTTTGCCACAAAAGGCTGAACCTTAACGACAGGACACAGGTGGTGATAGAGGACACGGTATACTCTGTGCGTGCATCCATGCAGTTTGCAGACGAAGTCAATACGCTGATGGAGAAGCATATTGAGTTTGACAAAATCCAGAACAGGGGCAACAAGCTTGATTTTTACCTTGAAATGATGGTAAAGGCATATATCATATCAAACCTGGCCTTATGGTCAGGGACAAGGGCATTGCTTGTCTCGAAGGTATGGTATAATAGGGATAATATGTTAAAGCTCTACGATGGGCTTAAAAGGACGGAACAATTGAAAAAGGAACAGAAATCTGCAAAGACAATTGCGGAGAATTCCAGGATAAATGCCGAGTTAAAGAGGCTGTATGCCGAATTTGATAAAATTGTTGGGAATCAGGGGGGTTAAGAAAATGGAGTTCCAAAAGATACAAAAGGAGATATTCAATCCGATCAGTGAGAATGTGAAAAAACTGGCCGAGCTGTTCCCGTCGGCGGTGAAGGACGGACAGGTGGATTTTGAGGCTTTGAAGGCAGAATTGGGCCAATTTGAAACCGTCAGTGAAAAATTATCCGAACGCTATGAGCTTGGATGGGCAGGAAAAGAGGAGGCAAAACGGCTGGCAAGCACTGATATTGTCGGACGGACACTGAAATACATTCCAGAGGATAGCAAAAACCCCGATACCACCGAGAACCTGTATATTGAAGGAGATAACCTGGAGGTTCTGAAGTTGCTTCGAAACAGCTATTACAACAGGATAAAAATGATTTACATAGATCCGCCGTATAATACGGGCAAGGATTTTATCTACAGGGATAATTTCAAGGTCAGCGAAGAAGAAAATGCTGTTTTGGAGGGAGAAAAGGATGAATATGGAGAGAGGCTTATAGTGAATCAGAAGAGCAGCGGAAGGTATCACTCTAACTGGCTATCGATGATGTATCCGAGGTTGAAGGTAGCAAAGGATTTGCTGAAGGAAGATGGGGTTATATTTATTAGCATTGATGATAATGAAGTGGATAATCTAAAGAAAATATGTGTTGAAATATTTGGAGAAGATAATTTTATAGCTTGTTTGCCAACGATAATGAATTTAAAAGGAAATAATGATCAATTTGGCTTCGCAGGCACACATGAATATACATTGGTTTTTGCTAAAAATAAGAACAATATAATAATAAATGAGTTTGTTATAGATGACGAGGATATTGAAGAATGGGAGGAAGATGAGTTTGGATATTTTAAAAAAGGAGCGAATCTAAAAGCTACAGGTGTAAATGCACCTAGAGAAAAAAGACCTAATCTATGGTTTCCCATTTATATTACCAAAGATAATGATATTAATTTGGAAAAAGTTAACGAAGATGATATTGAATTATATCCGATAACAAATGAGCAAGAAATGTCATGGAGATGGAGTAAATCTAAAATATTGAATGAAAAACACAATATAATAATTACTAGAAATGGCAACGATATATCAATATATAAAAAGCAAAGGCCAGCTATTGGAGACTTACCTTCAAAAAAACCAAAATCAATTTTTTATAAACCTGAATATAGCAGTGGAAACGGAACTGAAGAAATAAAAAATATATTTGATGGGAAAAAGGTATTTAACAATCCAAAACCTTTATCATTAATAAAAGATTTTGTTCAGCTTGGGATGGGGAAAGATGGCTTAATACTAGACTTTCTTTCTGGCTCTGCCACTACTGCCCATGCGGTGATGCAGCTTAATGCCGAAGATAGAGGCAACCGCAAGTTTATCATGGTGCAGCTTCCTGAGCCATGTGACGAAAAAAGCGAAGCATACAAGGCAGGGTTCAAAAATATATGTGAAATCGGCAAAGAGCGGATCCGCAGAGCTGGAGAAAAAATAAAAGAAGAAAATAAAGATAAAGAAGGCATTGAAAACCTTGATATAGGCTTTAAGGTATTCAGGGTGGCAGATACCAACATCCGCTGGTTCAGCGAGGCCATCAAGTCCGACAACATGACGCTGGAAGAAAGCATGATGTCGGATAAAGACAGGCTTGACTTCAATCCAGGCTTTACAGATATCGATGTGGTCTATGAGATATTGTTAAGACATAGGGATATCCCTCTTTCTGCAAAAGTTGAAAAACTGGCTTCCATCGGCGAAAGGACGTATATCTTTGCCGATACGGTGGTAGTCTGCCTTGAGGAGAATGTAACAGAAAGTATTATTGATAAAATTGCTGCCATAGAACCTATGCCAATGAAGATTATATTCCGTGATAGCGCATTTGGCGATGACATAAGCCTTAAAACCAATAGTATGCTGAGGCTTGAAGCACAGATGAAAAAGAACAGCGGCGAAAAGAAAAAGGCATACAGGGTTGAGTTCATTTAAGGGGGGTGAAACTTTTGGCTAACCGCATTAACTTTCAATTTGATGACAAGTTGAAGTACCAGCTTGATGCTATTTCTTCGGTGGTTGAACTTTTTAGAGGTGCTGTTCGACAGGATGAGGGGACTATCTACTGCAATTTAAACAGGATTAAAAAGTTTGGCGAAGGTGACCCCGTTCGCAACCCAAAGATTGTGAAGCCTACACGGCTTTTGAACAACCTTCGTGAAGTACAGTTTAAAAATATGCTGGTCACGGACAATGAGCTGAAGGACAACAATTTTACTGTTGAAATGGAAACGGGCACAGGCAAAACCTATGTTTACTTAAGGACTATTTTGGAGCTTTATAAAACGTATGGTTTTACCAAGTTTATAATTGTTGTACCCAGCATAGCGATAAGAAAAGGCGTTGAAAAGAGTATTGAAATGTTAAGAGAACATTTCAAGGCTCTATATGACGGGCTTGACATAAAAAACCATGCCTTTGTTTATGATTCAAACAATCTTAAAAAGATCAGCAGCAGCTTTGTGGAAACCCGAGATTTAAGTATAGTCGTTATGAATATCCAGGCCTTCAATAAAGACACCAACAAGATTCGCCAGTCGGATGAATACGGGCAAATCCTATGGGAGGATATTAAGTATATAAGCCCCATAGTCATTATAGACGAGCCTCAAAAGATTGAAGGTACTGCAAAGAAAAAAAGTGCTTCCCTTGAAGCCATTGAGATGATCAACCCGCTGTTCATACTGCGTTATTCCGCAACCCATAAGCGGCTTTTCAACCAGGTGTACAAGCTGGATTCCTATGACGCTTACCAGAATGACCTGGTGAAAAAGATTGAGGTTAAGACGGTTCATGGCACCATACCGAAGGACTTCCCCTATGTCCGATATGTGGAGTTTACCAGTGACCTGTATGCCAGAATTGAGATTTTCTGTGTTGAACAGGGCGGGGTTATCCGCACGAAAACATTCAAAGTCCGTGGCGGGGATTCTTTATATGAATGTTCTGGATATCTCGGACAATACAGGAACATGATTGTCCAGGAAGATCCGCATAAGCTGAAAAAGCTAAAGATAAGCAAGTGGGATGAAGTTTTGGAACTTGCTGTTGGAGAAAGTAATGTGAACATTGGTGAGGAAGAAACAATTAGGATACAGATAAGGCTTGCCATAAAGAGCCATCTGGAGAAACAATATAAAATTCTCAAAAAAGGCTATAAAATAAAAGTGCTGACGCTTTTTTTCATTGATGCGGTAAATAAATACAGGGACAACAGTGCTGCCGACGGCCGTGGCGAGTACCTGCGGATTTTTGACGAAGAATACTC
Source organism: Bacillota bacterium (assembly GCA_013314855.1). Taxonomy (NCBI): domain Bacteria; kingdom Bacillati; phylum Bacillota; species Bacillota bacterium. Next base: position 11,844 of record JABUEW010000111.1, read on the forward strand.
AAAGATTATTGCAGACGACAGATGGAACAAAGTGTTCAAGGAGTATCCAGAGCTTTTTAAGGAGTACAAAGACGTTTATAAAGTAAGGGAAGGCTATTTTGCTGTAGATAAAAATAAGAATGCCGTTGAGATCGAAAACTGGGAAGACATTATGGATGAGCAAAAGCTCAAGGCCAAGTCCCAGGAAGACATTGACAGGGGTATCGAGCTGATATTGGAGAAAAAGGACGAACTGATTTCCTTCGAAGAACCGCTGGCCTTTATCTTTTCCCACTCGGCTCTCCGGGAGGGTTGGGACAATCCCAATGTATTTACGCTATGCACTTTAAAGAAGAGCGGTTCCGATATAGCTAAAAAGCAGGAAATAGGAAGGGGTTTAAGGCTTCCCGTAGATATATACGGCAATCGCTGCACGGACAGTGAAGTAAATGAACTGACCGTCATTGCAAATGATTACTATGACCACTTTGCTGCTGCACTTCAACAGGATTTCAATGAGAATTCAGGGTTTAACAAGAATGAGGTTACTTATGATGTAATTTATACCACCCTTAAAAATGCTGGTATCCGTGAAGATAAAATCATGGAACTTATTGAACCATTTAAGGTTGAACTGATGCAGCAGGGTATCATCAATAAGGATGGTATCCTTACCAGAGATGCGAAAAAAATAGAAGCTGTTACCTTCACCAATGAAACGCTTAACGAGCACAGCATAATGGTAAAGGAAAAGTTCGTTGAAGCCATGCTTGCAAAGGGCACGAAAAAAATCCCGATTAAAAACGGGGATGATGAACCTGTTGAAAACGGCAAACATAGCTATATTTCAGAGGAGTATTTTGACAGGCTTCTGAAAGAGTTAACCAAGCGTATGTCAAAGCGTACCATGTATCAGGTAAACATTGATAATGCTGCGTTTATAGAGGCGTGTGTTTCTGAATTGAATGAAATGCTTCGGTATAAACGCATAAGGTATGAATACGATATTGAGACAGGAAAGGCCGAATTTGATGAGCAAAGAAAATTTAAAATGGCTGATCCTTATGCACAAAAGCTATTTGATGAGCTTGAGGGGATGGATACGGGGAAAAGCGAATTTGAAATTATCAACTATATCATGTATCACACCATGCTCCCACGTCTTGCGATTTACAGGATAATTTCAAGGCTTGACAAGAAGTATATGCTTAAAAACCAGGATATACTTGACCAGGTAACACAGAGTATAAAGAAAAAACTCACCGATTTCATGTCAGAAGGTGTTATCAGGTATGATGTGATTGAGGGATATGTATTCGACCAATCCACTATTTTTGAAATTGACCAGATAGACAGGGCTATGCTTGATGATGCTGCCAATTATATATATCCAACTAAAGCAGAGAAACGGAAGGCTGTTAATAAGTATTACAAGCTGGACAGCAGAGGAGAGTATAGATTTGCCGAAAGGCTTGATGAAGATCCTGATGTAATTTTGTACACCAAGCTGAAAAAAGGCGGGTTTGTGATCGATACCCCTTACGGCGAATACTCCCCTGACTGGGCGGTAATCCGAAAAGGCGACAGCAATACGGCAACACTTTATTTTATTGTAGAAACAAAGATAGATAAAGAAGAAAAGGACTTGACGAGCGAGGAGAAGACAAAGATCAGATGTGGCGAATTGCATTTTAAAGCTGTTTCGGAAGATGTTAAATTCAAATGGGCAAGAAATTATGATGACTTTTTGGATAAAATCGGTGCCAAATAGAAAAGTGCACTAATTAGATTCGGTGTTTTAGGATTTGGATTTGTTAGGTGCAAAGGCATGAAGCATATTTCAACTATATTGGCTATGTATGGGGCTTACGCCCCTGGGAGATGGTAACATATATTTTATGCGCGCAAGCGCATATGTATATGTAGGGAGAGGAGGCTAATTTAAAAAGCCTCCAAATTATAAATCAAATACTGAAGGAGTGTAATACATTAAAAAATATGGAAGATAAAAGTGAGAAAGTGAAGACATATGCAGACCTCTAAAAATATAAGTTTTAAACAAATTTGGTTTTGATGGTTAAGGAGGTTTTTCTGCTTCTCTTTCTCTCCTTAAAACATGATAGAATAAGAATTCTAAAAAAGTCAAATATTTTTCCTTCCAGCATTTTTTATATTTTTCACAAAACAGCTATGCATTTATTACTTTACTGTTATGTATGCAAAGTGCCGTTTGTGGACGGCACTGATATGTTTATATATTAAATATAGGGCTTAATTTCTGCGTTCCAATATTCTCTAAATTCTTCCATAATATGTTCCTTAATTCTCTGAACGACTCGTCGAGTCGTCCCGATTGTATTTGCAATATCTTGCTCGGTTTGTATGTTGCTAAATTCGTAACCATCATATTGAGAGGTTTTTGCATATTTCGGAAGCATCCGGACACCTGTTCCGGAAATATCCGGACGCTGTAACGGGAGTATCCGGACACCATTTCGGCACATCCGGACACCTTGTCGGATAAATAAAAAATTGCTAACCTTTAGTTAAAAGTTAATTAAGGGGGGCAATCCGATGAGGAGGATTAATATGCTGAAAGCGAGAGAAATTTTAAGGTTAAAACATGA
>JABUEW010000112.1 GCA_013314855.1 Bacillota bacterium
CCTTCCCTTTGACGGCCTGAGCCGGACAAACCTTCTGGCAAATGCCACACTGAATACAATTATCAGCATCAATTTTTAAGCCCGAGTTCGACAGTTACTAGGCAAATAAAATACCCGTAAACCCTTCTATTAACGTTCATAGGGACATTTTGTGAACAAAGCCTGTATGTATGAGGCGGGCGGCGAAAGTCGTTCGCCTCATGCGTTTTATGCAATGTTTTCCTCGTCTGTATTTTCTTTGATCGGATCCACGCTGTCCATCACACCCACGTCGCGATAGACGATGCGGATGCTCTGCTCAGCGGTGCGGGAGTACTTTTCGCCGCGTTCCCCGACCTCAATGCGACTGATAAAGAGACGTAAGATTTCCGGTGTCAGCTCACTGATTTCAGTATACCGCTTGGCCTTCTCGATAAAGGCTTCCACGTTGGCGGCGGAATCCCTGAGCTTCTCCAGTCGTGCTTCCTTCTCGGGAATGGCTGCCGATAGTTCCTTCTGCTCGACATTGTAATCGCCGGAGAGAATGCGGAACTGCTCGTTGGTGACGCGCCCCAGTACGTTGTCCTCGTAGAGACGCTTGAATAGTGCGGTCAGCTCCGTGTTTCTGCGCCGCATGGAATCCAGTTCCTTCTGTACGGTATTGATCTCCCGGCGAAGCTCCGCGCTGTTTTTCCGGTTGATGTACTCGGCGAACAGTCTTTCCTTCTGCCTCGCAAAGTGCGTTACCCTGCGCAGGTCATCAAGGATAATCCGCGTCAAATCCAGCTCCCGGATGTAGTGTGCCGAGCAGACCTCCTTGCCCTTCTTTTTGTAGGTGTAGCACATGAAGTTGTTCTGCGTCGCCTTCATCGTGTGCGCCCGGTGGAGCACCAGTGTCTTTCCGCAATCGGCACAGTACACCAGTCCCGAGAACATATTCGGCTCGTCCATTTGCTTCGGCGTCCGCTTTTTGTGCTGACGTACATCCTGTACGATGTCCCACAGTTCCTGTGTGATCAGCGGCTCATGAGTGTTCTCCACCAGAATTTGCTCCGATTCCGGGTGGCGGATGAGCTTCTTGTTCTTGTAGGACAGCGTCGTGGAGCGCAGTCCCGCCATGTGCCCGAGGTAGGTTTTGTTATCCAGAATGCCGGTGACCGTGCTGCCACTCCAGCTGTACGGTCTGGTGGTATCCAGCGACGCATGGGAGGCTCCTGTCTTGCGGTAGTAGTAATTGGTGGGTGTCAGCACCTGCTCCTTCGTCAGCAACCGCGCGATCTGGTTCGGACCTTTTCCCTCGGCGCAGAGGCCGAAGATGCGCTTGACGATCCACGCCGCTTCCTCGTCGGGCACGATCCCCTTGCGGACGGCTTCATCCCTCTTGTAGCCGTAGGGCGGCCTACCGCCAAGAAGCTCGCCGCGCTCGGCCTGCGCCCGTTTCACAATGCGCACCTTTTTGCTGGAGTCCTTGGCGTAAAGCTCGTTGAAATAATTGCGCATCGGGGTGAAATCGTTGGTTTCCGAATAGAGGGAGTCAACGCCGTCGTTGACCGCGATGAAGCGGATGCCCCGCTGGGGAAAGTAGATTTCCGTGTAATACCCGACCTGCAGATACTCGCGTCCCATCCTCGAAAGGTCTTTCACAATAAGTGTTTCGACCTCGCCGTTTTCGATCAGCTTCATCACATCGTTCCATGCCGGAAGGTTGAAATTGGTGCCGGAGTAACCGTCGTCATACAGGAATTTCACATTGGTGAAGCCGTTTTCCAAAGCATATTTCTCAAGGAGCATCCGCTGGTTTTGAATGCTGTTGGAGTCGCCCTTGAGCTCGTCCTCCTGGCTGAGCCTGCCGTAAAGTATGTTGTATTTTTGGTTTGCCATCTTAATTTTACCTCCTTCTTTTGAGGCAAACCGGTACGGTATATTCATCATACCGCACCGGCTTCCGCAAGTCTATTGATTTCAGGCACTGTGCGTCTCTTTTTCAATCTCTGTGTCGATGAGGGCCAGCAGCTTGTCCGTGGGTGTGCGCTCGATGCCCGCCGGGAACACCGAACAGACGCGGTACCGCCTGCCCTCGATGCACATGGAGCGGTTGGCAATGGTCTGGGTTTTATCAAAAAACATGGTAGCATCATCGAAGCATGGTGCATATTTCCCGTTTTCTTCTTCCTCATGCACTATCTCGGCAGTTTCGTAAGCACCAAGAATTCCCGTTTCCAGATAATGCCTTGCAATCATTTTTTCTCTGTCCATAGGTATCCTTTCTCCCTTACGGGGTTACATTATCAAGTTCATTTCCTGCTCTTGCTCGCTCTGAAGCTTGTGCCCCTGCGCCAGCTTTTTTAGGGCTTCACGCTGACGCTGCTTGCTGTCGGTGAAGACGTGAGGCTGGAGCGGAGGCGGTGCGTTCCCAATATTCTCGATGCTCTTGCCCAGCCGGACAGCGTCGGAAAGAACAGTTTCTGCCGGATACATCTGCGACAGCCAGCCCTCGGACGGCTCTGGAGTCTGTGGCGTAAAGCCATGCTCGGCGCGATAATCAAACAGCTTTTCAAGGTTTTCCTTGAGATAGGTGTCGTCATGCAGGCTCCGGTCACGGCATTTTTGTCCCTCTGGCGTGGTGTACAAGATGTATTTGTGCGCATCGTCCCAGCGCACCTCATAGCCCTCGTACTCCATATTGGCGATAAAATCTTTGCGGGTAACGGAGTATTCCAAGGCCTCGTCGATGGCCTTTATCAGCCGGAACTTCCAGCTCTTCCCGCGCTCGGCGGCACGGTATTCGCCTGGTGTCAGACGCTTTTTTCTTTTCTGATTTGTGTATGGCTCCAGCACAGAGAAGCCGTGCGCTCTGCAGATTTCATCGTTGACTTGCCGCTGCTCTTGTAATGAAGTGGGCGACAGGTGAAGCTTTTTCCCGTCCTTGAAGCTGACCGAATTGACGATGATATGCGAGTGAATGTTATCGGTATCGGTATGGGTAGCCACCACGCACTCGTAATTTGGGAATAGCTTTTCGGTCAGCTCTCGGGCTATCTCGTTGGCCTGCCACGGCGTGATGTTCTCCTTATCCGAGAAGGAATGGACAAAATGATAGAAGCAAACGTCAGATGTTTTTCTGAACATCTGCTTCGTCGCCATCATTTCGAGGTAGCTGGTATAAGGGGTGCAGTTGACGCCACTTTCGATTCGCACGCCATCATAGCGTACTTTTTTGTCCTGCAACACATAGGCCAGTGCTCCAAGCATCCTTCCGCAGGACTGCTTCTTTACTTTCACTCGTGTAAAAGTCGCCATCACCGCACCTCCAGAATTTTCTTGAGCGCCGAGAAAATATCGCCGTAGGCATTGGTGAGGCGGTCAATCTGTTCCGGGTAGACCCTGCCCATGTGAGCGAGAATTGTCAGTTGATTCAGGTTTCTTCCCTGGGCTTTCAGCTCCGGCACCAGCGCTTCCAACCCGTCTACGACATTGATTTCTTTATTCAGTGCCGAGGCTGTGAGATAATCGGTAACGGTCAGTTTGGCTCGTTTGGCGTTAATTTTTATCTTGTTCAGGTCAGCGGAACTGACCCGAAACGCATAGGTTTTATCCTTCTGTTTTTTCATATTGTACTCCTTTCGTCACTGGGGTGTGGGGCAGCGCCCCGCTTACAGCGACCGGCGTATAGCCGGACGCTTTGCTTGCCCCTCCCAAAGGGAGGGCTTCCGTATCCAAGCCCCCGTATACAGGGTCGACAGGGTCGATATTTGGGGTATTGGAGGTAGTCCCCGCTTTATCGGCACTGTCGTCACCGTCGGCACGGGTTAACTCAATGAGGCGTTTGCCGTTGCTTCGGCGGATGTCGAAAGTGATTCCCGCGTCCATAAGCGCGTCACGGTTTTGCAGGATGCGCTGGGATATCTTCTTCGGTGATATTTTCTTTCCACTCAGAGAACACAGCGCATCGGTCAGCTCCGTTGGAGTGCCGGTGAAGTGAGAGCCGGATTTCATAAAGTCAGAAAGAAGGAGATTTTAATTTTTCAAATCTTTGCACCGCGCTCCCGGCCAGGTTCCTGCCCTGCGGCCTTGCATGACCAGCACGGCGTTCTCATTTCATTGGCACGCTCGCCTGCATTTGCAGGGTCTTGGCATGTTTCCCCTGAAAGTATCCATTCCGGGCACGGTTATTCAATTTTTAATCTTTTTTTGCCCCGATTTCATTTTTACAAATGCCGTGGTAAAATGATACAGAGAATGCAAATAATTTATTTTTGAGAAAATTCATTATTTACAGGGGAGGGCAGCATGTTTCCGTATTTCAAGGTTTTCATCGACAATCAGTCGTTCATGAACATCCTCTGGTACTCAGATGAACATAAGCACGGCTTCCGGCGCAGCGGGCAGATCGGAGAAGGGCTGGTAAGCTTCTGCGAGCTTGATCTGACTGCCCTTGAAGAAAAAATAAAAGAGCTTGCCCGCGTACCGCTGACAAGCACGAATTATGACATGTTACGAAAGAGTATTTTTGACGCAGCGGAGCTACTGAAGGATAAGCATGACTATGCTTTTTTCTTTCTGGTGGGCGCGCTGAATAATATCCTGGCTACGCCGATTTATTTTAAGGATGATATTGAAACGCGGAGACTGGAGCAGCTGCAAAGCTGTTTTGCTATTCTGGAGGATGTGCCGACGCTGCAGGAGATATTTCAGTATGCCCTGCGCTTCTGCCTTGATAAGGACAATCTGTCTGACCGCTCGGCATCCGAAAGGCTGGTCGGCTTCTATTTTCAGTTTCCGGACTTGAACAAGTTTACCGTGCAGACGGGCTTCGCGGTGGCTCCGGTGAAAAAGGGTGCTTTGGATTACGAGAGGGTTGCGGAAATACACAGAGAAAACATTACGGACACCAGACAAACGCTGGAGGCCATCCACGAAGATCGCTCCAAGGTCAGTCTGCTGCCGTATTATCACATTCAGTCGCTGGATGAAATGCTGTTCCTTGAGTTTATGGAAATGCTCAAGCACGGCATCCAGGTGAAGCGGTGCGGATTATGCGGACGATACTTCGTACTGATTGACAAGCGCAAACGGGAGTATTGCGGAAGAGAATATTCAGAGGGAAAGACCTGTCAGGATGTCGGCCCTATGCTCCATTACGAACAGCGTCTCGAGACGGATACTTATCTGCAGAAATTCGAGACGGAGTACAATAAGATCTACTCCCGCTTTTACCGCGCCGACGGGAAGCTTGCTTCCGAGCGGTCCGGCAAGGATATGACGCGGGGGGAATTCCGGGCGTGGTCAAAGGCTGCGTCCAAAGCAAAAGCCGATTACCAAAAAAGATTGATAACCGGCGAAGAGATGTTGAGTATTGTACAGTCGGAGACTTAATCTCAATATTAACCTGACATTTTCTCCGATCAAGGAAATGGAGCATTTAAACCTGCTGTTTTGCCAGCGGTTCCTGATTGCTAAAGCAATTGGCCATTTTTCTTCAGGAGATGGCCAACCAGTTACTGCACTCGCTGACCTGCTGGGACAGGGAAACGTCGAAGCAAGTGTTTCAGTTGCTGTTGGATGAGGCGTTTAATTGATAATTTCTCGTTGCGGCACGTCGTTCATCGGACATCGGTGCAGAAGCCGGCTGAAAACGGTGTTGCTTCGATGTGAACGCCGTCATGGTATCCGGCAACCGGCATTACTCCCACTCCAACGGTTTCTAAGCCCGGCAGGACAGATTAAAAAGACAGGCGGTGTATCTGTTTGGCACCGCCTGTCTTTTTAATCCGGCTATTTTCTATTTTCGATTGACTCTTGTATATTTCTTTTATTTGCAATATGCAAATAAAAGTAGTATATTGATTGTATCATTACAGGATGAAGGAGATGGGCGTTATGCTTTATCTGACCGTGAAGGAGGCCGCGGAGAAATGGGGGCTGGGCACCCGGATTGTTACCTTATACTGCGTGGAAAACAAAATCGAGGGCGCTGTCAAACGGGGCAATCTGTGGCTGATACCGGAGCATGCCCGGCGGCCTGCCGATAAACGGCGCCGTGAGCAGCCGGCTCCCCAGCCCTCGCTTTCGGACGACCTTGCCCGCCTTCTGGCGGCCACCACCGTTCCCATGCCCATACATAACCCTGACGCTATTTTGGACACGGTGCGCGAGGAAAGGCTGTCGCTTCAATACGAGGCGGAGCTTTCTTATCTGCGGGGCGATTTTGCGCGGACAATGCGCTGTTATCAAAGGACTGACGGGGACGACGCAGCGCGGCTTCGCGCCTGCCCGGTAACGATTGCGGCGGCCATCAGCCTGGGGGATTACCGCGCATACATCGAGATAGACACTTATCTTAAAAAATGCGCGGAAGTCCACAGGGGCAGCGGTGCGGCAGCTTTTGCGGAGCAGGCCCTTGCTACCGCCGCCGTGAGCATCATTGCGCCGAACATGGCCCCAGACTGGCTGAAAGAAGGGGATTTCAGCGCCCTCGCTCCACAAGCAAAGCCGAATGCCCTCTATTTGCGCGCGAAGTATTTTCACTGTTTACATAAGTATGACGCCATGCTGGCCGTGGCGCAGACTGCCCTGACCCTGTCCGCACAGCCGCAGGGATTCACGACAACCGATATTTATCTGCGGGTGACCTGCGCCGTCGCCTGCCATTGTCTCGGACGCGACGACGAAGCCCGGCGCTGGCTGCTGGAAGCCATGCGTATTTGTCTGCCCCACGGCTTTATCACGCCCTTCGCGGAGGTCGTTACCGCGCTGGGAGGTCTGATGGAGCAGTGTCTGGAACGGGAGTTTCCCGCCTGCCGTGAGGCGGTTCTCGGACAATGGAATCGCACCTGGAAAAACTGGATCACTTTTCATAACCAATTTACGAAGGATAACATCACGCTTATGCTGACCTTGCGGGAATATCACCTCGCTTTGCTTGTGGCGAAGCGCGTCCCTTACGCCAAAATTGCCAGGCAGCACTGTATTTCCGTGGGCAGGCTCAAGAACATCATGCTGGAGATTTACGAAAAGCTATATATATCCGGCCGGGAGGAGCTTGTAAAATACATTATGTGAGCTGAAAAAACGTGACTTTTTGAGGGTGAAAAGTCACTCCCTAAAAAATGGATTTTCCCCTATGATAGTATTGAAAAACTATCATAGGGGTTTTTTATATCCCCGTTGCGAAAAGGAGCGTGAACGGATGCGCCCGGAGCAAAAGGAACCATATAAGGTGTACCGGGCGGGAGGCCGGGAGTTTCCCGTTTACCTTGAGTACGACGAGCAGCTTCAGGAGAGCTACCCGGCCTACCCCGACTTTGAGGAACGCCCGGAGTATACCGGCGAGGGCCGCCCCTTCGCCACGGCGGAGCAGGAGAGCTGCCCCCACTGCAAACCGAAGGCTCCGGGAGAACCGACACCCGGCGACTGCGGCGGCTGCGGCTGGTTTTACCGGGAGCAGACGCCCTGCGACCCCATCGGCGTCTGCATGTGCGAGGCGCTGCGGCGCAAACCTAAATCAGGTGAGGAGCAAAGAGAATGATATGGAAACAAAGGATGATTGTTTTATCATAGTCCAATACAAGGAGGTCATGAGAATATGAAGACGGCGCAAAAACGAGTCTTTAGCCTGCTGCTGTGCGTTATGCTTGCAATCACCATGCTGCCGGTGAATGTGTTGGCGGACAGCGGTTCAGCCGCACCCGCACAGCTTTCCGCTGCGACTGCAGGCGGTACTTCCGGCAATCCGGCCGGGCAGTCTTCCACCAATGCAAACGGCGGCACAATTGAGTTTGATAACCCGTTTGGGGACGTGAAGCCCGGCGACTGGTTCTTTGATGATGTGGGCTTTGTTTACACCAGCGGTCTGATGACCGGCACCGGAACGGAATCATCGCTGTTCAGTCCCGATATGCCCATGTCCCGGGCTATGCTGGTCACGGTTCTGTACCGTCTTGCGGGAAGCCCGGATGTCTCCGGTCTGCCCAACGCTTTTACCGATGTGCCGGAAGGCTCGTGGTACAGCAGCGCGGTGGCGTGGGCGGCGGCGAACGGTATAACCGGCGGCGTTGGCGGCAACCGCTTCGCACCGGACGATAATGTCACACGCGAACAGGCGGCGGCGATCCTTCTGAGATATGCGCGGCTGATCGGAAAGGGACCCGCCGGCGAAGCAACAGGCGGCTCTGATTTTGCCGACAAGGACAAAATCTCGGATTGGGCTTTGGAAGGAGCCATGTGGTGCAGCATGTTCGGCGTCATCACAGGCAAGCCTGGGGATAACGGCATGCTTTTTGACCCGCAGGGAAACGCCACACGCGCGGAGCTTGCGGCGATGCTGCATAGGTTTTCGGATAATGTGGTCAACAGCCCTGCCGATGAACAGCCTGCCATGCCTGCCACCGGCTCTTCCTCCGGCTCGGGCTCAGGCTCAGGCTCGGGTGATTCTCTGACAGTCTCCTTTGAAACCAACGGCGGCACCGCAATAGCTCCCGTTTCTGTGCCCCGGGGAGGCAAGCTTCCGGATGTGTCAATCCCCCTCAAGGACGACTGCACCTTCACGGGCTGGTATACCGACAGCAGTCTGACCCAACCCTTCTATTCCGACGCCCCCATCACGAAGAGCATGACTCTTTACGCATCTTATGCCGACAAGGACTATAACTATAAGGAATACGTCGATTCGGTCAAGTTTCTGCCGGACTGCGAAGATGATATAACATTCGAAATTTTGTCTCCGGAAACCATCGACAACGGCAATCTGGATAAGTACATAACAATTAAAGATAAGGTTAACGGAGATGAAATCCCTGACGTTACCGTAATGAGTCAGGGCGGAAACGTTTATGCCATTTCACCCAAGGCGCCCTACACTTACACTCCCGGCGACACCTATGAGCTTTCCCTGAAAGACGAAAGCTTAAGCTTCAACAATGAAAAAGAAGAAGTCCGCACCATGGCCTTCAGCATTAAAAAGCCCGAAACCTATGATGTTCAATTTAAGGATGGCATCGTATATCTTCTCTGGAGTCAGGTAAATGTAATCGACAGCGGTGTGTACAGTCTGCCGAAAGTTTTAGCCGACGACAAAGGGATCGCGGCCGGAACAACTATATGCTTAACTGACGAGCTTGATTCAAACGGCCAGGGAATTCTCAACGAAAACTCCAAGATCCGCAATGTGCTGAGCATTGTAAACACGGATTCAACAGACCCGCAGCGCGTCATGCTGTTTACCGAAGCCAGCAGCGTGGACGACGTTTATAAGCAGCTTGACGTTTATTTGAAGCAAAGCGTAGATCCGGAGAACATAGCCAGCTCCATAAACATCCAAAAGCTTGAGCAGGATCTGAAAACAAGCGAGGGCACGATGCGATTCACCAAGCTTCTGGCGGTGGCGCTCAATGAAAGCCAGACGGTGGCTGCCATGACTTCGTCCGCGGACGTGACCAGTTCGGCGGCGACACTCATGTCCAGTTCCTCCTCGCCATTTGCCGAGCCCACAGAAAACAATGATAAGCTTTCCATTACCGCCAATGCCCTGGTTTCCGGATTAACCGTCACCGCATCAATCGGCACGGCCAGAAATACCAATTTTCCCGGCGCGGTCGACAACAATTGGGTCGTGCTGACAATAAAATTCAACTACAATGCGACAATCAAGAAAGTCCAGGTGAAGGCCGACTTTACCTTCAAGGAGTTCATTACTCTTTCGACGGGAGCGAAGACCGGCCTGAATCTCACACAGGGAATCTATTTTGACGCCTGGATCGACGCTTACTCGCAGACGGATGTGGAATTCAACGTCCTTGTCAAGACAGTGGACGTAGACGAAGAGTACTTAGATATCACCGCTGAAATCCAGAAGCTTATCGACGGCTTTACGAAGGACAATTCCGATGTCCCCGAAATCATCAGGGAGGTTTTGGGCTCGAAAGGCGACTACATAGACCTGGTGGAGGTCAATATTTTCGAGCAGTCGCAGGATGTCAAGATGCCGGCGCCCGTTTTGCAGTTTAAAGAGAAGGGCGACTTTGTCGTCCGGCTGAATCTCGCGGTGGGACTGTCGGCCCAAAGCACCATCTTATCCGCCAGCCGCATAGGCATCAGGGGCGGCACGAGCCAGGACCTGGAAACGTACAGGTACGGGCTTGAAGGCGACGGCAGGCAAAGCCTCGACCTGTACTGCGCGGGCTATTTGGGAGTCAAGGCCGGCGTAAGGCTTACCGTAAGCGTCAATTTCTATGGCCTTGAATCCCTGGGTAGAGTCGGCTTCACGGGAGAAGTGGGCGCCTATATGGACCTGTATGGCTTTTTGCAGCTTCATTTGCTCAAAGCCGGAGCCGCCCCCGACATCAACATGAACGGCGGCGTCTACATGGAAGTAGGCATCTATTTGGAGCTGAAAATCTTTGCCGAGTCGGAGTTATTCAGCGTAAAGGCGGAGCTTTCCGTACTGGATAAGAAATTTCCTTTCTATACTCTGGGCAACCGGTATGTGCTGTACAGATTCAAGAACGCCGGCAAAACCGTGCTGATCAACCAGAACGACTACTATATCAGCAACAGCGGCCTGCTGGATTGCGAGATGCTCGACCTCACCACCGGGCAAGTGATCAAAGGCGACTATTCCAAGCTCAGTAAATTCTATTTCAAAATATCCAACCCGTGGATGATCGATTGGAATGATGAGAATCATATTCAGGTCCAGCCGCAATATTTTGGGAGAACATATTACGGCGTCCGTGTTCCGAAAGGCACCCAGCGGCTGGACGCCTCGGTGCAGGTTTATTATGGCGGAGACAACCTCTGCTTCAGCAGCCGGGAAAAGGGCTACACCTATAATGAGATCAAGCTCATATGGATCGACCCCAGCATTGACCCCAAAACGGTCAACCTGAACCCCGTGACGGCAACCTATGTGGTTAATCTGGACGGGGAAAAGACAACCGTGCAGACAAAGTCCCTGCTTGCGGGTACCGTCCCCGGTTCTATCGACCTGTCTTCCTGGCTCAAGGACGCGGCAATAACCGGGTATGAAAACGACTGGGATGCCGCCATTTGGCAGGATGCCACCTATACCATAAACATGACAAAACTGCAGATGCTTGTATCTTACATGTACATTCAAGACGGGCAGTGGCATTACGAGGTATATGCCGCCGAAAGCGGCGACACGCTGCCCGTCCCCTCAGGTTATCAGTCGCCGGGCCCGGGACGCACTTTTAAGCACTGGATAAGAAGGGATTACAGGTATATTGATAATGAGTACCCTACGACGCAATACCCGGTGCTGACGGCTGAATTTTTCAATTATTTACAGGAATGGTGGGAACATAAGAACTTTATCCATACCGGATACGACAAAACAAAGCCGGTCTATTCGTTTGCCGGCACGCTGGATGAGTGTCGTGAGAAGTTCGACGAGAACCAGAAAACCATGACCGTCCTGTTCAACAATGTGGCAGAGTATGACACTGTCCGGGTATACATCACGTTCAACTATCCCAGGATGCAATACACGGCTTATGGGCAGAATTTCGATGTAATGTATGTCAGTGAATCATTCTTATTCGATTACGGCAAGACTCCTTTGCCCCCGCGCCAAAAGAGCTATCCCGGGTGTACGATTTTAGGATGGAGCCACAGATACGTCGCCGCGGCGGATTACGCTTATGACGGGCTGCCCCCGGCTACACAGGATACCTATTACAATCTTATTGTCGAATTCAAGCAGCGCCGGATCATATTCAAAACGGATATGGGAACCTTTGCTGACGGCAGCGCCACAGCCGACTCCGGTATGATTCCATATCCGGATTATCTGAAGTATGTGGAGGACTTCCAGAATGCCAACAACGCCCTCACGATCCAACCGGTGCAAAAGGACGGCGTACTCTACAAATTCCATCACTGGGACGTGGACTACTCTCAAGACAAGCAGGGCATCCAGACCTGGAACGCGGTGTGGGTCGCCGCTTCCGGCCAGGAGTTCACCGCCACCTTCAACGCCGGAGAGGGAGCCGCGTTCCCCGGCGGAAGCACAAGCGTTTCCCTCCGGGTCACTTATGGTACGCGCCTGAATTTGGCCTCGTACGCCCCTGTTAAGGCCGCAGATAACCAGTACACCTATACGCTGACAGGCTGGAAGGATCAGGACGGAAATACCTACGGCCTGACCGATACCGTCACCGTTCAAAAGGATATGACCTATACGGCGGTCTACACGCCGGCCGAGAGGATGTATACCGTAACGGTCAGCGCCGGAAGCGGAGAATTCCCTGACGGCACCAATACAAAAACCTTTACCGGCAAATACGGAGAGGATACGAATATTTCGGAAAGCATAAGCGACCCCACGCCTCCCGGGGGCAATTCCGATTACCATTATGAGTTCGACGGCTGGTCGGAAGCTCTCCCGGACAAATTTACACAGGATATGACCATCACCGCGAAGTACAGACAGGTCGAAAACGAGTACACCGTCACCTTTGACGCCGGCAGCGGTTCCTTTGAGGGCGGCTCGACTACCATAACACAGACCTATCATTACGGCGATGTAATCGTTCCTCCCGATGATCCGACCAAAGCGGAGAACGAATACTTCCGCTATGAGTTTACAGGCTGGTTCCCGACGCTGACTGAGGGAGACACCGTTACCGGCAACCGCACATATACGGCAAACTACCGTTCCGTTCCAAAAGGTGCGACGCTGCCGGAGAGCGGAATTACCGTGACAAACGGCGAAGTGACCGAGGATATCAGCGTGGGCAGCATCTCCGGCTATACCTACGAAATGGTCGAAACGTTTGACGGAACTACTGTTCCCGTCCTTACGATTACGGGAGACGGGCTGACCTTCAGCGGAACAGGCAGCGACGTATACGTGAACATTGACGGCGCGACAAACTCCGTTACCTTCGATAATCTGAACATCTCGGT
Source organism: Bacillota bacterium (assembly GCA_013314855.1). Taxonomy (NCBI): domain Bacteria; kingdom Bacillati; phylum Bacillota; species Bacillota bacterium. The sequence goes on from JABUEW010000112.1 coordinate 12,907, forward strand.
CAGCAAAAAATATTTTGACAGCATAAATGTTGAGGAAAGCAGCAGCCCGTTGACCGTCAACATTGAGGGGAACTGCTCTTTCGAAATTACATTGTCGTCAGATGAAGCTCAGAATGTCATGCGCATTGAGCGTCCCACCCGATTTGCCGGTACGGATAAAACCGAAGACTCGCTGCGTATCGTCACTTCAGGGGGTAAGGCGATTTACGCCTCGAACAACCTGACATTTGATACCCTGGATTTGGCAATAGACGCGGCAGGAGGCGAAGGCATCGATATGGGCTCAATATACGCGCTGAGCGCAGATGTGGGCGAAGGGGAGCAGTCCGTGTGCCGCTTCGTGTATTCCGATGTTGCCATTGCCTCAGACGGCGGCGGATTCATGTTGGGGTCGATTGGCATAGAAATCCAAAACAGCGTTTTGGGCATGAATTGTGACGGCCCGGCAGGAATTCTTGGCGGATTTGCGGTCGATGCTTCCAATGTGACCATTGCAGCCGGGCAAGGGCTTTGGATTGACGGAGACGCCGCATTCTCCGGAGCTTCGCAAATCAAGCTGACGGCAGAGGACGGTGCGGCCATAAGCGCTGCAAGCGGTATAACCGTACCGGATGACTACGATTTGGGCGGCGCGTCAATCCGACTTTTGACAGACAGCTTAACAGGCGATTATTACACCTTTGCCAATGAAATAGAAGGCGTCTGGACTCCAGCATCAAATGTGGAGATAAACTATCCTTGAGGCGCTGAAAAACCTGTTGGGCAGGGTATGGCGACCTTTTGTCGCGACCGGCGCTGCCGGCGGCAACGCCGGAAAGCTCGCTCCGACGGGTACCACCACCCGCGCCGAAATAGCCCAGGTGCTGTATAACCTGTTGGGGAAATAATGTAGACAATAAAAGAAGCAAAAAAGCAGAAAGCCAGCCGCTTAATAGTGACTGGTTTTCTGCTTTTCCTGTTTTCCGTAACGGTTGCCCCTTGGTTCAGTTACTGTCCCTATGGGTGATAATCCTTGACACAACAGGGTTTACAGGCGTTTTTTAATGTTTTGTGCGTGTAACTATGCTTTCGGTTGGATTTCAAGGAACCTCGGAGGCGCCTCAACCCCAATAGCCGCAAAGGTTTCACGCTGTTTA
>JABUEW010000113.1 GCA_013314855.1 Bacillota bacterium
GAAGATGGGAGCCCATGATTTTTCAAGCTTTTCAAGGATTTTTGGGTTCATCCACTGGGTACTGTCAAAAAGTGTTTGCTGGTTATGATTATGGTTCGCTCTGAACATTCTACCCTCTCCTTTGTATACCAAATATGTTTATATTTACTAGGTTAAGTATACCATAAAAGCGCCTTGAAGTCCAGTATTATCAATGGTTTTGTGTGATTATCAATGGTTTTGTGAAGTTTTCAATGTGCAAGCTTACCAGTTTTATACAGGAGTTATTGCAGTGGAATCATATTACATTTGATCCATTTCTTGTGGATAAAGACAGGGGAAAATTGATATGATTTTGGAAAATTTTTGTATCAGTTAATTTTAAAAATATTAAGAGTCCGCAACTGCGGAAAAGTGAAAATGAAGATAGGTGCATCCAGCTTTACTTGATTCGTATCCAAAGATAAGCTAATATATAGACAATTAAAATATTTATAAAAAAGCATATATTGACATTAGCTCAACAAGCAAAACAGTCCTAGCCTGGAGGCATATGTGATATGTTAAACGATATCAAAATCCTTAGAGAATATGCAGACTATATATGCGAAGGATTAATTTTTATTGATAGTGACGGGAAAATTCAATTATTTAATAAAAAAGCCAGGGAGATATTCAGTATAAAACATATCAAAGATAGTAGCAGTCAACCAGGAAGCATAGCCAAAGGTGATATTGTGATAGTAGGTGACAGTGCCTTTGGCGGAGATGATGGAATTCTTATAAGTGAAGATCTCAATATATTGGGACTAACAAATCAAAATTCTATGTGTGGTGCTGCAATTGTTGCGATAAGCGTTTATGATGATCCAACCATAATGCCTATCTATAAATATACAAGAAAAAGAGGTAATGTCCTGCTAAGTATTATAACTGAGATGCTTGGTAAAAGAATCGTTGCCAGGATTGATTTTAGTAAAAGCGAAATATCCATAATAGTTGATAAAGAAGTGTTTTCAATAGCATACACCAAGGCTTCCGCTAATATAGTGATTCTGGACGGTAAAACCGGCAAGCTGAAATTTCATCTGACTAAAGATTACACCAGCAGGAATGTGAGCATTAAAGATCTTCTGATGGGAAAGCCGCATATAGATGAAGAGAATGGTTTAAAAGATGGAGATATAGTCGGAAGAAGTATATTGGAATTGCATGAATTTCTGCCAAATATAAAAGACTATTATGACGCTGCAAAAGGCAAAAACATCGGCTATATGGAAAAATATGTTGAAGTAAAAGGGAAGCCTACCCTTTGTACGCTTATTCCCATCTATATTAATAGAGAGAAAACAGGGGCTCTTTTGCAAATTCAGGATCTTTCGCAAATAAAGAAGCTGCTGGAGGAAAAGAATGAAGTATTGTATACGCTTGAAGATATTGAGAATGGTTTTAACGAGCAATCTAAAGACATAGATATTTTCCCTCAGATTATTGGTAAAAGCGCTCAGATTAAAATTGTAAAAGATCTTCTCCATAAAGTATCCAAATCAAATTCATCCGTACTTCTTCTTGGGGAAAGCGGCACAGGGAAAAGTAAAATGGCCAGAGAAATACATAATGCAAGCAGAAATGCCGATAAGCCGTTAATACAAGTTAATTGTGCATCTATCCCTGAAACGCTCATGGAAAGTGAATTTTTTGGATATGAAGGAGGATCATTTACCGGAGCAAGGAGAGATGGGAAAATAGGATATTTCGAAATGGCAAACGGCGGGACTTTATTTTTAGATGAGATCGCGGAAATTCCGGCGTCAATGCAAGCAAAACTTTTACAAGCAATTCAAACAAAAAGCTTCTATAGAGTAGGGGGCACCAAAAAAATCAATGTGAATGTTAGGATTATTGCCGCAACAAATAGAGATCTGAAAAATGAAATCAAAGAAGGAAGGTTTAGGGAAGATCTCTACTACAGAATAAATGTGTTTCCTATATTTATTCCCGCTTTAAGAGAGAGAAAAGAGGATATACCTTTGCTTGTCAAGGGGATACTTCCTAAAATATGTGAAGAGATAGGCTGTGAAAGCATGACGATTTCTGAAGAAGCTTTGGAGAAGCTTACTTCATATAACTGGCCCGGAAACATAAGAGAATTGGAGAATATATTGGAACGGGCTGTAACTATTTGTGAGAGAGGTACTATCTTATCTGAACATATAAATTTTAATGTAAAGATGAATGAAGTATTTGTGATGCCAAGCATTAAAACATTAAAGGAAGAAATAGAAGATGCTGAAAAAAAAGCAATACTTAAGGCACTTCATTATTTTAACGGAGATAAAAAAGAAGCAATGAAGGCCTTGGGTATTCACAAGACTTGCTTATATAAAAAACTCACAAAATATAGTATTGAAATTCCATAATTCATTTGCTCCGCGATCGCGGAATACCCTCATTAAGTCAAAAATATGAGGATACAGTTAGCATTTTGGTTTTTACCGATATTGCTTTCCGCGAACGCGGAATAAAGTTTTATCTTGTAACCGGAGGACTTGAAAATCCTCTGTTTTTTTTGGCATACATATTGCTTGTTTTAATAAATAAGATGAAAACTGCTTCAAATTATTGATCAAAGGGGGGCTTATAATGACAGTTTATATTTTAAAAAGGCTGTTCGCAGGTATTTTATCATTGTTTGTCTTAATAACCATAACCTTTTTTCTGATGCACACTGTTCCCGGAGGACCGTTCAGCCCTGCTGAAGAAAGAAAAATTCAACCCAGCATTTTAAAAAAAATGGAGGAAAAATACGGATTAAATGATCCTATCCATGTTCAATACATCAACTATTTAAAAAATCTTCTTAAAGGAGATTTTGGTATTTCCTTCAAACGTCTGGGTACCACAGTAAATGAACTTATTTATAGAGGATTCCCCGTATCAGCAAAAGTAGGCGCAGTTGCTGTTATAACCTCCCTATTGGTTGGTATACCTCTGGGGATAATTTCTGCCATTAAGCGTGGAAGTTGGGCAGACTGGGCGTGTATGGCATTTGCAACAATAGGTATATCTATTCCCAGCTTTGTTATAGCAGTCCTTATACTATATTTGTTCGCAGTGGTTCTAAAACTGTTTCCTACATTCGGACTTACTACTTGGAAACATTATGTACTTCCTGTAGCCGGCTTATCTTTGGGACCTATAGCATATATCGCCAGACTTACAAGATCAAGTATGCTTGAAGTTATGTGTCAAGACTATATACGTACTGCAAAATCTAAAGGTGTCCATGATTTCTTCGTAATTACAAAGCATGCACTAAAAAATGCAATCATACCGGTTGTGACTTATCTTGGCCCCCTTGTTGCAGTGCTTTTAACAGGAGGTTTTGTTATTGAAAGACTATTTTCTATTCCTGGTATAGGTAGAGATTTTGTAAGCGGAATAAGTGACAGAGACTATTCGGTAATACTTGGTATGACAATATTCTTTGGAACCTTTGTAATCCTTGCAAACATAATTGTAGATATACTTTATGCTCTGATTGACCCACGCGTAAAAATTGATAAGTAGGTGATAAACATGAATAATACATTATTCAAAGAAGAATTGGACATAAATAATATCCCGGTAGAGCTGTTTGAAAGAAGCAATGATTCTAAAAAACTAAATGAGAGTATATCTCGTAAAAGCAAGTCCTATTGGCAAGATGCATGGTCCCGCTTTAAAAAAGATCCTTTTGCAATGATAGGTCTTTTTATAATTATTATTATGGTACTTTCTGCTATATTCGGCCCTATGTTATCTCAATATACCTATGATGGTCAAGCTATAGCCGATCAAAATCAAAGTCCATCATTCAAACATTGGTTTGGTACAGATAAGTTTGGCCGAGATATATTTGTTAGAGTTATGTACGGAGCCAGAATAAGCTTGACAATAGGTTTCACGGTTGCAGCTATCAACATGGTCATCGGGGTAATATATGGGGGTATTGCAGGATATTTTGGCGGCAGGGTGGACATGATTATGATGCGTATTGTCGATATAATGATAGGAGTACCGTCATTGCTATATATAATTTTAATAATGATGTTCCTTGGTAATACGGTAAAAAGTATTTTAATCGCCCTTTGCCTTACATATTGGATTGGAACCGCAAGAATAGTCAGGTCCCAGGTACTTACGCAAAAAAATCAGGAATATGCTCTTGCAGCAAAAGCTATCGGTTCATCAAACTTAAGAATACTATTTAAACATCTTATTCCAAATAGTATGGGCCCGATAATCGTTACAGTTACATTTCTAATACCCTCGGCAATATTTTCCGAGGCTTTTCTCAGCTTTCTTGGAATAGGAATTCAAGTCCCAATGGCAAGCTGGGGTACACTGGCTAATGAGGCCATACCTACAATATTTACTCGTCCATATCAAATGTTTTTTCCTGCCCTCGCTATTAGCATAACCATGTTTGCACTAAACTTCATAGGCGATGGTCTTAGAGATGCATTGGATCCAAGACTTAAAAAATAAAAAGAAGGTGATAACGTGAAATTGCTCGAAGTCAGCAATCTGAAAACAACGTTTTATATAGACGACGGCAAAGTACAAGCAGTTCGTGGAATATCCTTGCATGTAGACAAGGGTGAATCCTTGGGTATCGTTGGTGAATCAGGCTCAGGTAAGAGTGTGGCCATGCTCTCGATAATGAGGCTTTTGCCCGATAATGCAAAAATAGAAGCAGATGCTATAAATTTTAATGGTATTGATTTGCAAAATAAAAGCAGCAGATTTATGAGAAAAATACACGGCAATGAAATCGGTATGATATTTCAAGATCCTATGACATCCCTAAATCCCCTTTTTACTATAGGAGATCAGATCATGGAACCTATCAGTATACATCAAAAAGTATCCAGGAAAGAAGCTAAAAATAAAGCCATAGAAATGCTTCGATTAGTTGAAATACCAAATCCGGAAAGCAGACTGAATCAATACCCTCATGAGTTTTCAGGAGGCATGAGACAGAGGGTAATGATTGCAATAGCAATATCCTGTAATCCAAAGCTTCTTATTGCCGATGAGCCTAGTACTGCTTTGGATGTTACAATACAGGCTCAGATACTTGATCTTATGCGTGATTTAAAAAATAGGTTAAATACCTCCATTGTAATTATCACACATGACCTGGGCGTAATAGCAAATATGTGCAGCCGTATAATCGTAATGTACGGAGGTACCATCGTAGAACAAGGCACTGCGAAGGAATTATTCTATAATCCGAAACATCCCTATACTTGGGGGCTATTGAGATCTATACCAAGTATATCAACCGATAAAAGGAAAAAACTGATACCTATACCGGGCAGCCCCCCAGATTTACTTATGCCTCCAAGAGGTTGTCCTTTTGCACCAAGGTGTGAATATACCATGAAGATATGTGACCAATACGCACCACATCATACAACATTAACGGATACTCACCATGTAGCGTGCTGGCTTATGCATCCAAACGCTCCAAAAGCTGAAAGGGAGGCTGCATTTTATGAATAATGCGAAAGAAAATCTTATCGAGGTTAAAAACCTGAAAAAATACTTCGAAATAAGGAAAGGGTTTTTAGGTAGAAAAATCAAACTGCTTAAGGCTGTGGATGGTATCAGCTTTACAATAAGGAAAGGCGAAACTTTTAGTCTTGTCGGTGAATCCGGCTGCGGCAAGACAACGGCAGGTAGAACGCTAATCAAGCTTTATGAGCCGACCTCCGGCAAAATTATATATGATGGAAAAGAAATAACGGATCTAAATGATAAAAATATGTTCCCTTATAGAAAAAAGATGCAAATGATATTTCAAGATCCCTATGCTTCTCTTGACGCACGTATGACGGTAAGTGAAATAATAGGTGAACCTCTGGATGTACACAATCTGTTTAAAGGAAATGATAAAACGAATAGAATTAAACAGCTTATTGATATAGTAGGACTTAAAAGCGATCATATGAACCGATATCCCCATGAATTTTCAGGTGGACAACGTCAAAGAATCGGTATTGCAAGAGCTCTAGCGGTGGAACCGGAATTTATCGTATGCGATGAGCCTATATCAGCCCTTGATGTGTCCATCCAAGCTCAGATAGTAAATATGCTGGAAGAGCTTCAGGAGAAATTCGGATTGACATATTTGTTTGTCTCCCATGACTTATCCATGGTAAGACATATATCCCACCATGTGGGCGTTATGTATTTGGGAAATCTTGTTGAATATGCAGAGGTGAGTGAGCTATATACCAATATGCAGCATCCATACACGAAAGCTCTTTTATCTGCGGTGCCAATAGCAGACCCTGATGCTGCTGAGAAAAGCCAAAGAATATTACTAGAAGGGGATGTACCCAGCCCTATGAATCCTCCAAGCGGATGTCCCTTTAGAACCCGCTGCAATTACTGCATGCAAATATGTATTGAAGAGAAGCCCAAACAAAAAGACATCGGTAACGGACATATGGTAGCTTGTCATTTGATGAGGTAATCCCTTTAGTATGATCTCGAAAACAAAAGGATACTGCGTCTGTCAGTATCCCTTTGTTTCGTCTATATCAATTATCTATATTCCTGCCAAAAAAATCGTAATTCATCCAGTTTTGGTCCAGCCATTCCTTTTCTTCCCCATCTCTTATTCCTTTGATACTAAATGTTTTCCTATAGAAAATGTTCTTTCCTGTTTTTCGCTTTCAGCGTCCCAGGTTATAACAATCATTTGATCGTCCAAAACCCTATATATATCATCAAAGGTCAATCCCCTAGCATCAAATGTTATTTTTTGATAGGCTTCCGCTATAATTTCATTTTGGTTGTTTTTTATATATCCTTGGTACTCAACTGTTGCTGCTAGTCTCTGATGTCCGAAAATTGTCGGTGTTTATTGTCCTAAATTTGCTGGCCAATCTGACCAGAAGATTAAACTTTTTGGGTTTATCGCAACCGGCATTACCGGTTTAAAATAAGGGCCGGCTTTCTTCCCCCGGGTGGGGGAAGTTTCAACCGTATAATGCCCTCCGCGGGCGCTCGGGTCGCTCCCCAGCGTTGCCCTATCCTCCCAGGAGGAGAAAACCGGCCCTTGTAATGAATCAAAAAATTGTAATCTGGAGTCCAGCCAACATTATCTTGACTAACTCTTTTCGCTTCTTGCCGATGATTTTAGTGATAGTCGGATTTAGGTCTTTATTAAACCCAAATAATTTCTTGCCATGGATTGTGGCATAATGGTGGAGCAGCTCCCGCAGCTCATATTCACTCAGTTTCATTGATATGTACGCATCACTGGCGGCATTGATTTGAGCAGCCATTTGCTTAACGGTTAATGGGTTGGTGATGAACCGGATTTGCTCTTTTGGTTCCGTTTTTTCTCCCAAATTACTCCGTCTTGTCATGACAGCTCACCACTAATGACCAATTTGACCATATGGTCATCAATGATACGACGGCCATTTTGTGCACCATACAGCAGGCAATGCGTACATAGCTTGTTTATGAGCCTGGCCGAACCACTGGAGAATCTGTAAATTTCGTCAATTGCCGCATCAGAAAAGATTTCCTTATCACTTCCTGCGTAATCAAGATGTCGGCGAACGTATTCCCCGACCTGGGAGCGGTCATAGTGGCTCAATTTACACTGAAGGTCAATCCGCTGCCGTATAGCGGCATACGCCTGAAGCTGGAATTTATCCCATAGTTCCGATTGTCCCACCAGGATTAAAGCCATGGGACTTTGGGAGTCCATTTTAAAATTTAATAAAAATCGAACTTCCTCAAGCATTTCTCGATCCAGTAAATGTGCTTCATCCACGATAACCACTGGCCTTAAGCGATGGATGCCCCGCATAAGTTCAATTTCCCGATGGAGTTGGCGTTTAGCATCACCACGGTAGAACTTTGCCTCGCAGCCCAATTGCTCCAGTAAACCCTTGTAGAAATGCCGGGGTGTTAGCTTTGAGTCTGCTAAATAAAGAACCGTAAATCGAGATGGATCAAGAATGTCTTGGAACCGGCGAATGGCGGTGGTCTTTCCAGTGCCACAATCACCGGTGATAACAGCGAACATTTGGCGTTCGGCAGCATATGTCAAGCGACTTAGAGTCTCTTCGAGCATTATGGACTGATAGAGTTGATCTGTCGGGATATCTCTTGAAAATGGTGTACGAGTTAAATTGTAGAATTCCTCAAACACGCCGTTCACCTCCCTTTGATACATTTCTGTAGGAGATGGCCGGTACTTGTTGTTCCTTGCGCTGTTGGTTTTTCCTTTCTGCAGCACTGAGTAGTCTAGATGAATCGGTTTTTTGTTCTGTTAGATGCTCTGGAAGTTTAGGCCGCTGGCCGGTTCTTTCACCGATTATCAGTTGCCGTGCCCTCCAGGAGCCGTGTCCTTCATATTCTATGGTAAGTTCACTGGTATCTGCCGGGTCATAGATAACATCTACAGTGCATCCTATGAAAGAAAGTCCAACCTCATATTTCTTCCCTTCAAAACTGATGCACCCGGCTTTATCCACTTTTCGCTGTTCGCAGTGCAAAAAGGCTTGGGTTATGATATCTGGATCAAGAAACTTTAGGGGTTTCTTGTCACTGCGGTAGGCTGTTTCCGGGCTCATGCCGTTTTCCAGAGCCGAATGGGGTTTGTTTTGATAGCATTCTTCCAGCCAAACTTGAAACAAAGCATTTAATCTTTCCAGCGTCTGAGGCTTTTCTAGTGCTGCTTCGGCAAGAAATGAATCAACCACACGGTTTATCCTTTCAACTTTCCCAGTAGCCTCTGGCGAATATGGCTTTGCATAGAGTAAGCGAATGCCCATCCTGGCACAGGCTCGTTGCATCCATTTGGTTCGATACTGGCTCCCGTTGTCGAAGAATACAGCTTCAGGAACACCATATTTCAAGATGGCTTTTCGGAAACAGTCTTCCACGATGACCTTGTCCAGAATGGGGTAAAATTCACCATGAAGGACAAATCTGGTTGCGTCATCCACAAAAAGGACCAAGTATACCTGTTTCTTAACACCATCCTTGCCGATAGGCAGATACGGTCCGTATTTTATGTCCGAATGCCATAGCTTGTTGCGCCAGCGTTGCTGGAATCTGCGGGCAGCAACCCCAGTACTGGAATACAGCTTCATCTGCCTTGTGCTGTAACCCCGGTTGGCCAGGTGTTCCTGCAGGGTACTGCGTTTGATTCTGCCGGGTTGTACCAAACCCTCCCATTCAAGAATCTGAATTATTTGCGCTACACTTCGGCTAGGTACTTGCCTGCGCAACAGAATGGCCTGTTCAAGTATGTTGGGGGGTATGGCCTCTTGGATTCTTCTCTGGCCTTTGCCTTTGGGTTTCAGCCCTGCAAACCCGGCTTCCCTGTATTGCGCCATATATCTGCGCAGGGTACGTTCGGATATGCCGGTTTGTTCACATATTCGTATTTTGATTTCTTTAGCCTCAGCAGGATCTAAGCCCTCGGCCAACAAGGGTGATAGAAGCTGCATCCGCTGCTGGGCAATGTCCTCCGCCTTTTTTTGGTCTTTCATGTTGAATCCCTCCTTGTTTTGGTTTCAACATGAGTGTATATTACGGCCATCAGGACATAAATGCAGAACGGGTATGCAGCCAATTATTTGTATTTACTATGGTTCGGACAGTTCTGGCCAGCCAGCCTGCTGATTCGCCCATCAAGTCTTTAATCTGCTGGCGGGCAGGACTTGTTCGGAATTTTGTTTCTAGACCCAGCCGGATAGCCACTGCAAACAGGCATCCAGCGATGTATGATTCTACCTCAGCAAACCAGTTCTTTATCCGGTAGATGCTGCTGTTTTCACAGCAAATTTCGGTAGTATTATCATCAAGGACGGCTTCAATAGCCGCACAGGTATACCTTTTATATGGCACCAGTATGTCAGGCAGTTCATGGTGAATCTTGCGGCAGTTCACGCAGCGGAGCCGTCGGATGACGAAAATGATTACTTCACCATCACCATGCCGGGCACGACGTTTTCTACTGCCAATAACTTTAAGATCCGGACTGCCGCATACTGGACAGATACTATCTTCTTCACTTATGACATAGCAAATGTTGCTGTTATCCTTGGCATAAATTAATTTATACTTTACAAGGCTTATCATCAGCTATTAATTCCCGCAGCACTTTTTGTATTTTTTGCCGCTGCCACAGGGGCAGGGGTCATTACGGCCAATCTTAATTACACTTACAGGTGTGTTTTTGTTCATAGTTTTGCTCTTTTTGGCTCCAGTCAGTGCCTTAAGCTCCTTATCCAGTTCAGCTGCTTTTTGATTGTTGCTCAAAGAAGTATAGATATCAATTGCCCTGTCAACAACATCGGCCCTGTCTCTCAGGTTCTTTTCCCTCAAGGCTTTGCTGATAATCTCTTCTGCCTTTATGTAATCGGGTTTGATGTTTTTGGTACCAAAATAGTAGCAATCTGACCAACCGATGTAACCCCAGCCCCAAGCCGGGTCATCGGCCAGCCAATTCTGAAAAAGCCGGTCGCATTCTTCCTTGTTACCAAGGGCATAATGGGATTCTGCTATTGCCCGGCGGGTATTTTCGATTAGTAGTTCATCCGAATTACCGCTTAACTTTAGTAGTTCTTCACAGTATTGAATTCTCTTTGAAAAATAGATGGGATCATCTTGAGCAGCATTGTATAGGTTTTCTTCAAGGTCCTGGACGAAATTCATGATGAATTCGGTCCACTTGTATTTGTCATCAAGGGTTGGTAGGTCTGGGACTTTATCTTCAACCATAACAGTCTTAATGTCTGCCCAAGCTTCAAGCATTACATCGCAAGCCTTACCAGCGTTTTTATCTCGAAGCAGCTTGTACCCTGCACTAATCTTTTCATCAATTAGCCTGTACTTTTCCATAACGATTCCCCCGTTGTTCCGGTATTTACAGTTCATCTTACCACATTTACCCTATCTGAAACAACGGTCAAATATTTCAACAAAACTTGGTCAGGCAATTCCGTCAGCTTTTCGCCATTAAGGCTCGGCTAAAACACTGTACCCCCTTTCAGATACTAATACTATTTTATAATATATAAGATAAATTTTTAACTGTTTTAGTTTTTGTTGTTAAACTAAGGGCATAGAAAACTTAAAGTTTTCTATGCCCTTAGTTCTATTACTCACACATTATATATCCATAATCAGATCCTGTACCTACAGTATAATAGAATCCGTATAGGATATTATATATTTCAATTTCACCATCAATCTTGATATCGTATTCTTCTCCACTCTTGGGACAAGGGGACAGGTCCCTTGTCCCACCCATTCCTTGTCTTCGCCATCTCTTACTCCTTTTACTCTTGCGCAGGCAAGGGCACAGGGTAGACAAGTCCTTAGTTCTTTGTCTGGCCTTCTCTTATAATACTAAACAGTTCATCCACCAATTGCTGACTAATTTTTGTCTGTATATAGTAATAATTATCATCAGGCTCAACTAGTTGAAACATAACAGTTCCATCAGTACTTATTGAAAAACCATAAAGATGGCCGATTTCTAAATTATTGCTATATTTTGTTATTTCTTCGTTGTCATTTTCAAATCTTGCACTAACATTAATTAGAGACGAAAAATAATTCACAGGCCTCTCTCTGAACTTTCTGATATTATTATAGTTTGACATCTGATTATACAACTTTTCAATCAAGTGGTTATCTTCTATTGTTATCCTTTTTGCGCTTTCATTAACATATACTCTATTCTCTCTTACAATTAATTCTTTTGGTATCTTTAGATTTAATTTATCCATACGTTCGAAAGTAGCATTATAAGAATAAATATATAGCCCAACTATTATTGCAATTGGTAAAAGTGCAATTGTTAATACTATTAGCTTCTTCATGCCTACACCCTTCCTTCTAACCTAACCAGTAAACAAATGATGCCTGAAAACTCTGTAGAAATAGGAATGGCGGCTACTGCTGTAAAGTCTATAGAGAAACGGTAACCGCCATGATGAATTGAGTATGCAGCAAAGGATACTCTAATTACCATAAAATTAATCAATATATATCTTATACTATCTACTATCCAGCATGAGGAAACGAGTCAACTGGTTCTTTCCACGGAGTATGAATAATCTCTATGAAGTAAACTAAAAGTCTATTTAATAGGTATTTCTATAGACCAGTTTTTATTGACCTTTTCAAGAACATTTTCTATTACAATTTTGGCAGAGGTTAATATGGTTGGGTCTTTATCATTTGGTATCTCAAACAAAAACACGCCTCTATTGAAATTTCCTTCTTTGTCAAAAATATTAAGCGTATCTCCTTTTATAACTATATCATCAATAATTAATGTAGGTTTTCGAGGTATTATATTTAATACATCTATTGAAGTATACCCGACAAGAAATTGTTTTTGATCATCAACATCTTTAATTTTTATTTTATCAAACTTGATCCAATTTTTGTTATCTAGTTTTAGTACTTTTTCTACGTTTTGACTCTGGGTAAGCTCAAAAGTAACAGTTTCTGGTTTGATAGCTCTGTGAATCATAACAGGCGGGATTTGCAGATGCAAACTTTGGAAATCTTTTTTATTCAATTTAAAGTCTAAAAGAAAACCGTTTTTGTTAAGTTGATAACTATTTGTTTCTTCATGGCTATTATCATCATATTGCAGAAATGGCAATTCTATGAATTCTATTTCATTACGTGAAGTTTGTAATATTAATGATAGATTATCGTTGCTCTTATTTAAATTCGATATTTCAAAAGCTATATCATCATATTTATTGTTTATAGTACTATTAGATGCAAGAGCTATAGATGAAATAGACAATACCAATGTTATTAGTAGCCAAGTAATTGTCTTCTTATTTATTTTCATTATTTATCCCTCCCTTTTAATAATGTAGTATGTCGTCAATACTGCCGTCTTTGAAGAAAAATATAGTCCAACCTCCTAAAGGGCCTTCAAAGCCCCATATACCTGCAACCATATTACAGCAAACATAGTACCCATCAGCCTTCTTTTTAAAAGGATTATAGAATTCATCTACTGTAGATTCCAACCTTGCTGTTTCGCCTGGTCCAATTTCATATTCAGGCTCCAAAGTGCCGCCAGTCCGAACAGCCCTGCTTCCATCTCCTTCAAGAATTTCGTGTAGAAACGCGTTTACAGTTCCGGATCCATAGTTATTTATCCATTGTGCAAGTTCATCTATATAGACAGAAGATGTTATGTTATCTTTATAGTAAACATAACAGGCTGTTTCAATACCATAGGGTTTCATATTACCCCAACCAGTTCCATGAACTGTAAAAGAGTCGGACGCTTCTACATAAATGGTTGTGCATAATAAAATGGTTAAAATCAAGGTCAAAATTGAAATAGTTCTTAATCTCATTATTTTACCCTCCTTTGAACTAAAGGTTTATAGTGTTGTCAATGCACTTCCTTTTTGCACCCTCCCAAGCACCACCTCTCCTCCTGCTCTCCTTTGCAACTAACATCATTCAACGTAGATACTTGCTGTCGTTGTCCCTGTCTCGTCTATCAACAGTCCGTCTTCCGCATAATGGTAGCTCTTTACCCTGTAGTAGCTGCCCCTTTCTACCGGGATAACCTTTGAGCCTTCCGCATAGATGGTTTCATAGTCGTAGAAAGTATAACTTATTAAGTCTACC
>JABUEW010000114.1 GCA_013314855.1 Bacillota bacterium
GGTTATAGTGTTATCCGATGACTTAAACGTATGGTTAAATTTATGTAATATTATTATATAATTGGATAAAATTACTAACGCAGCCACTATTAATGGATAAGAATAAAATTTTCATGCTTCAGCTCTGGAAGATAGTTGAAATCTTTGACATTATAATATGTTTGTAGTATACTTATTAATATAACATCACTTTAGTTAAGGCGTTGTTAAGTTAAAATTTTAAGCGGCAACATAGACATGTACCCGATATTATTATTGAGGGAGGTTTTTTTAACGGAAAATAGAAAGAATTTATTTAAATATTGCCTGCAAACCTTTCTAACTGTTAATCAGCGATTGGCATCCAAAGTTCCCGAGTTGCTACAATTTTGTATTTTGAACAATAGCAAACCTAATATATTAATATAATTTTAATATAGTTTTGAAATATAGTTTTGATATTTAATTAGCTTAAGAAATGCCTCATATACTCATATAATAGACTTTGTTTTGTGATAATGTTAAATTATAATTTTGTTGTTATATACGGGGGAATTTAATATGTTTGATGTAGGGGATAAGATTGTATATCCAATGCACGGTGCTGGAATAATTGAATCAATTGAAGAAAGGGAAATATTAGGGCACAGGCAATATTATTATATTGTAAAAATGCCAATAGGTGATATGAAGGTAATGATACCTATCAATAATGTTGATGATATTGGGATAAGAGAAGTTATAGGAGCTCAGGAAGTTGAGAAGGTCCTTGATATATTGAAGGAACAGAACACTAATGTTACTAACAACTGGAACAAGAGATATCGGGAAAACATGATGAAAATTAAAAGCGGTAATATATTTGAAGTGGCGGAAGTGGTTAAAACTCTTATGGTAAGAGAAAAAGAAAAAGGACTGTCTACAGGCGAAAAAAAAATGTTAAATAATGCAAAGCAAATTCTTATAAGTGAATTAGTTTTAGCTAAAGGTGTTAACCAAAGTGAAATAGAAGGCATAATAGATAGTTATCTTGATCTTTAGGGGTGTAAACTGTTAAGTTGTATGTTAGGTTATTACAAATTTATTGTTAAAAAAAAATAATTTTGCAGGGGAGTTAGGTAACGTGGTGAATAATGTAATTAAACTTTCCTTCGCTGCTGTGGGTGCAGTTACTGGGTTTACGCTTACAAGAACTCTTTTTACCTTACAGGATATCAGCATTCCTCAAGATTTGAAAATTGTGATTTATGCTATTGTTGCAGTATTTGTTGCTGTGCTTTTTTATTCAACAGCCACTAGAATAATAGATACAGTGTTCAAAGTTCTGGATAAGCTTGAACACACGGTTCAAAACATGACACTTTACGAGTTGACTATAAGTGCAGCAGGTCTGGTAATAGGCCTTATAGTTGCAAATTTGATAGCAATACCTTTTAACAAGCTCAATGTTGTTGGAGTGCCTATATCCATAGCAATTAACATTTTATTTGGTTGTGTGGGAATAGCAGTTGCTTCAGGGAAAAAAGATGAACCTCTATTCGGTTATAAAAACAATGGACAACATATAGAACCTAAAGTTGTGGACACCAGTGTTATTATTGATGGTAGGATAGTTGATATAATCAGGGCGGGTTTTTTGGAGGGCGAATTGATAGTACCGAATTTTGTCCTTGAAGAACTGCGCCATATAGCCGATTCATCCGACCCGGTGAAAAGAAATAGGGGAAGGCGGGGCCTGGACGTATTGAATATTTTACAAAAAGAGTTAGACTGTACTGTGAGAATTGAAAATATTGATACTCCTGAAGGTACTGAAGTTGATACTGAATTACTCAATGTTGCAAAGAAGTTAGGCGCAAAGGTATTGACAATTGACTTTAACTTGAGTAAAGTTGCAAATGTACAGGGTGTAGGTGTATTGAATATAAACCAACTGGCTAATGCCGTAAAACCCATAGCCCTGCCTGGAGAGGAAATGGTCGTGCAAGTTATAAAAGACGGGAAGGAAAATGGGCAGGGGATAGGTTACTTAGATGATGGCACCATGATTGTGGTAGATGGCGGCAGGAAGCATATAGGTGAGAGTATAAGTGTAATGGTGACCAGTGTCCTCCAGACGGCTGCGGGGAGAATGATTTTTGCCAAGCCTAAGTATAATGTTGAAAGAGTAATGTAGAAATAGAAAGAGTAATATAGAATTAGAAAGGGTAATGTAGCGAATAGTGATAAGCGTAATTATAGCAGCAGCAGGCAAAGGTACACGGATGAATACAAATACTAACAAACTGTATATTGATATTGGTAATATACCTATACTTGCAAGGAGTATTAAAGTTTTCGAGGAGTGTCGCCTTGTAGATGAAATAATATTGGTTGTAAATGAAGATGACATTATTTACTGCAAACAGGGCATAGTAGATAGTTTCAATTTCCGAAAAGTGAGTAAGATAGTTGCGGGTGGGAAAACCCGGCAAGAGTCTGTATTTAAAGGACTTAATGAGGTGGACTTAAGTTGCGAGATTGTCCTTATACATGACGGAGCAAGACCTTTTATCCGGGAGGAGATTATTTTGGAAAGCATAAGGGCTGCAGGTGATTTCGGCGCTTCATGCGTGGCCATTCCCGTTAAGGATACCGTAAAAAGGTCTAATTATGAAGGATTTGTGCAGGAAACCCTGGATAGGGGGAACTTGTGGTTAATTCAAACTCCTCAGGCTTTCAAATTCCATCTAATAATGAATGCCCATAAAAAGGCACTGGAAGATGGCTTTGAAGGAACAGATGATGCAGTACTGGTGGAAAGGCTGGGTGTACCTTTAAAACTAGTAATGGGAAGTTATGATAATATAAAGATTACTACACAGGAAGATTTGGCAATTGCAGATGCAATTATAAAGAGACATCGGAAATTTTAATAAAACTAACCTTAACTTGCAGTAACGCAGCTGAATACCTGTATACCATTTCCCCGTCCAAATTCGGTAAGTCCTTCGCCCGATGTGGCGGTAATTCCGATACAGTTTTCAGGTATCTTTAAAAGCCTGGAGATGTTGCTTCGCATTTCCGGTATTTTGGGAGATATTTTGGGCAATTGGCATTCGATAGAAATTGAGACATGCACTATTTTATTTTCCCCTAAATATTTTAAAGCTTCTTTGAGATATACCGAACTATCAGTGATACCCTCTTCGAGACACAATTTATCGCTTATTTCGCCCAGTATATTAACACAGGTAATGCCTGAAATTGCATTAGTTAAAGAGTGAAGAACAACATCTGCATCGCTGTTCCCTTTCAAGGGAGGATATCCTTCAAAAACCACACCTCCAAGTATCAACTTTTTGTTCTTATTAGAAAAATCAAACCTGTGGCTATCCTGTCCAATTCCGACTTTCATGGGATAATACATCCTTTCAAGGTATAATACACCTTTCCGTATATATGTTTAATAACTAAAGTCTACCATGCATATATTTGTTTTTCAATAACTTTATATGCTATATGGAATAAATTGGTTGAAATTAAAGAGACGGCAGAAGTGTTTTAAATTTTCTTGAATAAGACCTGTTACAATGTTTAATATTATTGAAAATAACGTCAAAATTTTATAAAATAGTTGAGAGAATGGATAAATCATTTATACTGCAGGATTTTAATGGGAAGGAAGCAGACCTGATTTATAAGGTTGAAGAATTACAAAAACTTATAAAATGAAAGGGTAGAGGATAATTGAGGCTTTTATGAAAACGGCAATTATAGCGCTAAATTCAAAATATATACACTCTTCTTTGGCACCCTGGTATTTAAAATACTTTAGCGAGGATTGCTGTGGAGAGATTAAGGTTTTAGAATACACTATTAATGACAATATTGAATGGGTGTTGTCAAAAATATTTTTGGAAAAACCTGATGTTATTGCTTTATCGTGTTATATATGGAGTATTGACTATATATTAAAACTGGTTTCAAACTTAAAGAAAGTACTGCCCCATACCGCAATAATTTTAGGCGGGCCTGAGGTATCATTTGACCCTGAAGAAATAATGTTTAATAATACATTTATTGATTATATTATATGTGGCGAAGGAGAAAAAAGCTTTGGCAAACTGTTAAAGACTTTGCAGGACGGTAGTATTCCAATTGACAGTATTGAAGGATTATGTTACAGGAATAATAAAGGGAAAATAACATATGACGGTAAATACTGCCTTGTAGATAATCTTGATTCTATACCATCTCCTTATACTGACGAAATGTTTAGTGCATTAGGTAATAGGATAGTGTACTATGAAGCCTCCAGGGGGTGCCCTTTTTCATGTTCCTATTGTATTTCCTCTACATTTGAAGGAGTAAGGTATTTTTCGCTGGATAGGGTAAAAAGAGATATCTGTCGATTCATTAATGCCGGAGTGAAACAGGTTAAATTTGTGGACAGAACTTTTAATGCCAATAAAAAACGGGCTAAAGAAATAATAGGGTTTATAATTGAGAACAGCAAGAATAATAGCAAAGATAACAACAAAGTTAGTGGTAAAGTTAAGAGCAGTAACACATGCTTTCACTTTGAAGCTGCGGGGGATTTGTTTGATGATGAAATGCTTGATATTTTGGCAGGGGCTGAAGAAGGCCTTATACAGTTTGAGATAGGAGTGCAGTCTGTTAATGAAGAAACCCTTAAAGAAATAAACCGAAAAACAGATATTGAAAAGGTTTTTAAAAATGTTAACCGGTTAAAATCATTTGGGAATATACACCTGCACTTAGATTTAATAGCAGGCCTTCCCTTTGAAGATTATAGTTTAATGCAAAAATCCTTTAACAAGGTATATGAGCAAAAGCCCCATCAATTGCAGTTAGGATTCCTTAAAATGCTGAAAGGCTCCAAAATCAGATACCAGGCTGAAAAACACGGTTACAGTTTTAGAGATTATCCTCCGTATGAAGTGCTATACAATAAATACGTAAACTTTGATGAAATGACGGAGTTTAAGGGAATTGAGGAAATATTTGAGAGGTATTATAATTCGGGAAGGTTTATTAATTCTTTAAATTTCGTAATAAACAGGTATTTCGATTCACCTTTTCAGTTTTACAAGGAATTTTATTTGTTTAATCTGAAGGCTGGTTACCTAGATAGGGCAATACCCGGGAGAGAGCTATATACTGTATTTTATGATTTTGTAAAAAACATAGTACCGGCCCACGAAAGAGATGTTGGAAATGATTTATTGAAATTTGACTTTTTATCTACTAACAATTCAGGCAACTTACCTGACGGAATAACACGGATAATAGAACCCGAATTAAAGGAAAAGCGGCTTGGCTTTTTAAAGGATGAAAAAAACAGGTCCAGGTATTTTCCAGGCAGCGAGGGTATGGAAGCAAAACGCCTTTTAAGAAACGTGAACTTTGAAGTCTTTGACTATGATGTAACAGAGCTTGTACAAGATGCTCAAAATAATTTAGACGTTAACATTGATAATAATATTATTAGGAAGAAGAGAACGGTAATACTTTTTAATTATACCCAAAGGAATAGAGTAACGGGTTTATATAAGTATTATAAAGTAGACTTGTAATGTAGAATTGTAAAACAGTCTTTTAATCTATGCTTTGTTTTAAAAGTGAAAGCGGCGAATTTAAAACTGCCGACTTTTCGAAATATTTACAAATTATCATGTAAACTATTGAAAAATATGAAAATATATGGTAAATTATTAGTATACTATGTAGTATGCTATATATTAATGTACTACAATATACTACGTAGTAAATAATATTTCGAATGCTATTAAACGGGTGGGGGGGTGAATAATATAAAACCGGAAAATATAAAAGGCAGCATTACTATTGAAACAATTATTATAATTCCTTTTGTTTTCTTCTGTGTTATTTTTGCTATTTTCATTCCTTTAAGGCTTTACAGGGCTGTGTCCATACAGGTGGCAGCAGATTTGGCTGCGCAAAGGGGGGCTGCTGTATGGGATAATATAAATAAAGATATAACTACCGGCAAAATTCACAATAGATCATATGAATTGTACTGGCGTCTATATGACGGCCAGAAAGAGATGAAGGCTCTGAGAATAAAAAACTGGCTGTTTTCCCGTCTGGATGGGAATCCTGTACTTAAAACTAATGAAAGGACAGCAGTGGTGGAAATTAAAGATTACATTATCTTAAAGAAACTGCAAATCGAAGCTGCGGACAAATCCTTCAGAGAAAAAGCATTTGCAGAATCAATGTTGATTGAACCTGCAGAGTTTATACGCAATACTGATTTTTTAATGGAAGTTATAAAAAAAATTGGAAAATATTGTCCGGAAGTAAATAATGTTATAGACGAGCTGAAAAAAGTAATAAATGATATAAAGAATAGGGTGTCAAAAGTTGGTGCTTATGAAAATTAAGAAATTAAAAGCCATCAATCCGAAAACTACAAATTTGAAAACTATAAATATGAAAACTGCCAATAGAAAAGTAACTGACCTGAAAGCTACAAGTCCGAGAACTATTGACTTGAAAGCTACCAATCTTAAGAGAAGTCTTAACGGTAATAAAGGGCAAATAGCCGTTTTTTTAACCATAATTTTTTTATCGATAATTGTTGTAACCGGGATTCTTGTTGATGCTTCAAGGATAATAGCAGGTGAAGCCCATGTAAGGAAAAGTGTTGAAAATGCTGCTAAATCAGTCCTGGCTTCATACAACAGCAGGCTTAAGGAAGATTACGGACTTTTTGCCCTGGGAGAATATAACGAAGCAGAGATCATAGAAGATATAAAACGTTATATAAACATGAATTTGGTAATTGGAGCCGGAGATGGAGGTGGAGACCTTCTAAACAGGGATGGTAAAATAAAACCCATTGATTTTTACGGATTTAGAATAGAAGAAGTGAGAGTCACCCCTATATTTAATTTTACGGGGACGGAAACGGTAAAAAAGCAGATACTTGAGTACATGAAATACAGGGTGCCGGAAAATATTGTCGAAGGTTTTCTTAAAAAAGTCAACCTTTTAAAAGAAGTTGGAGAAATGTCCGAAGTGTACGGCAGGAAAATGAGAATTGAAGAAAGTTTAGGAGAGTTGCAGGACATTCAGCAGGGATTGAAGATAAATATAAGCGGTACTATTGGAGATGGAATATATGTAGATGATTGTATAGAGAAATTCAATGAGGATGGGGTAAGGGACTTGCTTATAACAAAGTATGTGGGCTTGATAGAGGAGTACGGAAATCTGGAGAGGGAGCTTGAGGAAATTGAAAAAGCCTTGGCCATGGTCGTGACTGCGAGTACAGACAATAATATGGCAGATATAGAAGAGGAAAACAATAAAGGAAATAAAGATACAAAAAGTGATGAGAATAATGAGCAGAACCGTATTAACTATCTTAAAACCATTGAGCTTAAAACGATTGAGGAGATTTCTGAAAAGAAGAAAAATATAATTGAGACTTATAATGGACTTAGGGAGGACCAAACAATATCTTTTATAGAACCAAACAGGGAAGCTATTAAAAATGCGAATAAATTGCTTGAGCTTGGTACTGAAGTAAATTTAAGCATAAAAGAACTGAAAGAATTTATAGGCAATGAACTTGAAACAGGCGGCATAAATATAGATATGACCGGTAATACATCATCTCCCGGACAAAGTTTTAAAGATATAATAATGGAAGAACTAGAAAAACTAAGCAAACTTATTCCTGATGAAGCAGATATAAAAAGAATGATTATGGTTTTTGAAAACAACATAAAGGCTCTCGAAAAAGCCGTAAATACTTTGGATGAAGTGGAAGCAAAGCTGGAAAGGAACGATATATCGGATTTGACAAAAGAGGGAGTATTTGAAAAGCTTAGTGAAGTTAATTCACATTACAAGAAAGTAGAATATAACTATTATTTAACAGATAAAGACACTAAGACAAAAGACCCGAGGAAGATACTTGAGGAAATTGCCAGGAATGTTATGAAAAAAGACGGAAAAGAGGGTGTGGACATGATAGATGCAGGAATTAACATTGATGAGCTGCCCTCAAAGAAAAAAATTATGGAAGAGGACTTTGATGACGAAGATGTAAGTTATCTTGACAATTTTCCGACATCAGCAGAATATGAGGGGAACCTTGAGGAGCTGGAAAAAGAAATAGAGTTTTCAAAAATATCTGCCGTTTTTTCAAAAAAGGCAATTAACTTTGTTTCTTCAATAGGCAAAGCGTTTTCCGAAAGATTAGAAGATATAAGGGATATGGTTTATATAAATGAGTATATTATGAGAGTATTCGGCAACTATGTAGAAGCAGGGAATACTTCAGGTACTTCAGCGGAGAAAATGAAAGAGAGGAAGGAATCATTTTTTAATGCCGAGGTAGAATACATACTTCATGGGAGCCCTTCGGAAAATATCAATGTGTTGAAAACCAAGGGCCAGATACTTTTGATAAGATTCGTTCTCAACACGATTCATGTATATATTGATGCAGAAAAAAGGCAACAGGCTTCCGCAATAGCCACGGCATTGGCAGGATGGTGGACCGGGGGAACAGGAATACCTATTGTCAAAAACCTTATCATATGTGCATGGGGCATGGGTGAAGCTATTCTCGACTTAAAAGATTTGATTGGAGGGAAAATTGTACCCTTGTATAAAACAAAGAAAGATTGGAAACTGGATTTGGATATAGGGACAGACACCCGGGAAGCCATGGATAAAATGTGTAATTATAATGATTATAAAACAAATGATGAAGCCGGAGCTGAAGAACATATATTTAACTTAAACTACCAGGATTATCTCAGGATATTTTTATTGCTGAAAAATACCGAGCAGGTATTGGGAAGAATACAGGATATTATTGAAATAAATATAGGAAAGGTAAAGTCCGGATTTAAAATGGGAAACACATACGCGGGCATAAGGGTTGAAGTGGAGGTTTCAATGAAGTATTTGTTTTTAACCCGGAATCTTATGCCTTCAAATTTAAAAACCCATGATGGAAGGCATCTTTTCCGTATCCTTTTATATGAAGAATATTAAGGTGCATATTGCAAATGGGGGTTTTAGTGTTCATGAAAAAGAATAATAAAAAGGGAAATACCAGGGGATCTGTTACTATAGAGGCTTCTATTGTTCTGCCCTTTTTCCTTTGCGTGGTCATAACAGTGGCTTTTTTCATAAAAGTAATTTATACCCATGAAATAATTCAGCATGCATTAAACCAGACCGCCAACGAAATATCCCAATTGAGCTATATATACCATATAAGTGGAATTAATGAATTCTTTGGGGAATTTGAGGAGGAGCTGTTTCAAAAACCGGATGGAGAATTGAATAAACTGCCGGATATTCCGGAAGAATTGAGGGAAGAGCTTTATGCGCTTATAAAAGGGATGTATGAAGATGATTTAAATAAACTCTTTTCTACTTTAGCTAAAATATACATGAGAAAATACTTTATGAGCAGTGAAGCAAAAGATCCTGATGAAAGGCTAAGAAAGCTTAATATTGATGGAGGGATTGATGGGCTGGATATGAGCATGTCCGGCTTTTTTGCAAATGACAGAAACGATATTGATCTGGTAGTAAAATATATGATAGATATACCAATACCTATAAAGATATTTCCACCTTTATGCTTTATTCAAAGAGCCGCTGTAAGGGCATGGCTCTATGGGGACGAAAAAATTGAAAGTGAAGAAGACATTTGGTCTTTGGATAATTTTACCAGGGGAAGAAAAATACGTGAAATATTCGGTGCCAATCTTCCTTTTAATTTTCCTGTGATAGCAAAATTTAGTTCAGGTACCGCCACCATGATTAAAAGCATGGACTTGACTGCAAAATCATATCAAGAGCCTGAAATTACAAGCAAGAAAATACAAGTTTACATAAATGAGCTGGCAGAATATAACGGGCAGGAAAAACCCTGGGGACAGGGCGGCATTGTAATAAAACGAGAAGAAATAAATAAAAAAGAGTTGCTTCTTGTAATACCTGAAAATCCTATAGGTAATGGGGTTATAAAATCTTTGGAAGAGTGCAAAATCTATGCAAGTGGGAGGGGAGTTGTATTAAGAATAGAAAGGTATGGGTATAAGAAGGAAGTTTCAAAATAATTTTTTTTGTTGACGTAGTATTTATTTTTTGATAGAATTAATACAAAATTTTAGTATCTCCTCAGAAGAGATGAGAATAGATAAGGAGAGATGAGAAAGATGAGAAGAAATAATGTTACAAAAGTTATCCTTAAAGAAACTGATATCCCAAAGCAATGGTACAACATTGTAGCAGATATGCCGAATAAACCGGCACCTTATTACAGCCCCCAAACAGGTAAAATTGCTACACCTGACGATATGTTGGTTATTTTTCCAAAAGAGTTGATAATGCAGGAAGTTTCAACCGAAAGATGGATAGATATTCCCGAAGAAGTCAGGGATATGTATGCCCAGTGGAGGCCATCACCCCTTTATAGAGCAAGAGCCCTTGAAAAGCTGTTGGATACAACAGCAAGGATTTACTATAAATATGAAGGTATAAATGCTACAGGAAGCCATAAACTGAACACTTCCGTACCTCAGGCATATTATAACAAGGCTTCGGGGATAAAAAGACTTTCTACGGAAACAGGGGCAGGCCAGTGGGGAAGTGCATTGAGCCTTGCTTGCAGTCGTTTTGGTATGGATTGTACTGTTTATATGGTTAAGGTAAGTTATGAACAAAAGCCTTACAGGCGTTCTTTCATGCAGACCTTCGGCGCAAAAGTTATTCCAAGTCCAAGCAATCTTACAAACAGCGGAAGGGTGATATTGGCTAAAGATCCAAATTCCTCGGGCAGTTTAGGTATTGCAATTAGTGAAGCAGTAGAAGATGCTGCAACTCATGAAGATACAAACTACTCCCTTGGAAGCGTATTGAACCATGTATGCCTGCACCAAACAGTTATTGGATTGGAAGCGAAAAAGCAAATGGAAATGATTGATGAATATCCGGATGTAATTTTTGCCTGCTGCGGTGGAGGAAGCAACTTTGCCGGAATTGCCTTCCCGTTTTTAATGGATAAGTTTAACGGTAGAAAAGTAAGGGCAGTAGCTGTAGAGCCTACTGCGTGTCCAAGCCTTACAAAGGGAATTTTTGCTTTTGATTACGGTGATACTGCAAAACTGGCTCCTATTGCTAAAATGTATACACTTGGCCATGATTTTGTGCCTGCAGGCATACATGCAGGAGGTTTAAGGTATCATGGTGCATCACCAATAGTAAGCCAGCTTTATCATGATGGAATTATTGAAGCTGTGGCCTATGGGCAAAGGGCTGTTTTTGATGCCGCTGTAATGTTTGCAAGGGCAGAGGGAATAGTGCCTGCTCCCGAATCGGCGCATGCCATAAAGGCAGCAATAGATGAAGCGTTAAGAGCGAAAGAAGCGGGCGAAGAAAGGGTAATACTTTTTAATTTAAGCGGACACGGTTATTTTGATATGGCAGCATATGACTATTACTTTAGCGGACAAATGGAGGATGTAGAATATTCGGAACAAAGCGTGAAAGAAAGCATAAAAAATCTGCCTAAAGTAGAAGAATGAATTTGCCTTAAATATAAGCGTTATTATTTTTACGATTGCATATAATTGTTAGCTATAAGTACCTGCTTTTTGCCGTATACCCTGTGTGGAATAGGGTAAGAGAATTAAAGCAGGTACTTTTTTATTAAAACACTTTACTAAAACAGTTAATATAAGAGATAATAATTAATATGAGATAATCCGGAGAAAGGGGATAATCCGGAGAAGATTCTATAACAAAGGAGGATTTAATGATAATGAAATGTGATATAAGGGATTTGTCGCTTGCTCAAAAAGGTAAATTGCGTATAGAGTGGGCAGAGCAGCAGATGCCGGTATTGAAGCTGATAAGGGAAAGGTTTGCAAAAGAAAAACCTCTTGAGGGAAGGAAAATGTCATGCTGCCTGCATGTAACGACAGAAACCGCAAATCTTGTAAGAACACTAAAAGAAGGCGGTGCCGATGTGGTGTTATGCGCATCTAATCCTCTTTCCACCCAGGATGATGTGGCCGCATCCCTTGTTGCAGACTACGGGATACCCGTATTTGCAATAAAGGGCGAGGACAGGGATACCTATTATAAGCACCTGGTTGCAGCGATAGAGCATGGGCCGGGTATCACGCAAGATGATGGAGCAGACCTTGTAGGATTGCTTCACAAGGACTACAAGGATACTTTTTTAAAGAAGGTGATGGGCGGTACCGAGGAGACAACGACAGGAGTTATCAGGTTAAGAAGCATGGAAAAGGATAATGCTTTAGAGTTTCCCGTGATAGCTGTTAACGAATCTGCCACCAAGCATCTCTTTGACAACCGTTACGGTACGGGACAGAGCACAATAGATGGGCTCCTGAGGTCGACCAATATACTGATATGCGGAAAGAATTTTGTTGTTTGTGGCTACGGATGGTGCGGTAGAGGAGTTGCCATGAGGGCTAAGGGAATGGGAGCAAATGTCATTGTTACTGAGGTGGATCCCATAAAGGCAATAGAGGCTGTTATGGATGGTTTCAGGGTGATGAAATTGGAGCAGGCCATGCCTGTTGCCGATATAGTTGTTACAGTAACAGGGAATTTGAATGTTGTTGATGAGAACCATTTTAAAATAGCCAAGGATGGTGCCATTTTCGCTAACTCCGGGCACTTCAATGACGAGATAAATATTGAGGTTTTGGAGAAACTGTCTGTTTCAAAAAGAAGGGTAAGAGATTATGTGGATGAGTATACCCTGAATAATGGGAGACGAGTGTACCTCCTTGCAGAGGGAAGGCTTTTAAACCTTTCTGCAGCTGAGGGACACCCTGCTATAGTGATGGATATGAGCTTTGCAAACCAGGCCCTTGGGGCGGAATACATCGTGAAAAACGCTGGCAAACTTGAAAACAAAGTATATGTGCTTCCGGAAAACATCGACAGGGAAATAGCAAGATTAAAGCTTTTGTCAATGGGTATTGAAATAGACAAACTTACTCCTGAACAGGAAGAGTATTTATCTTCATGGCAGAGCGGAACATAAACTGTAAAATGATTAAGCTAATAATATTTAATGATATTATAATTATTATAATATATTATTATAATATTATAAAAGACATTATATATAATTATAGATGAAATATTCAGAGCTGAAGCATGAAAATTTTATTCTTATCCATTAATAGTGGCTGCGTTAGTAATTTTATCCAATTATATAATAATATTACATAAATTTAACCATACGTTTAAGTCATCGGATAACACTATAACC